>CAZGVQ010000136.1:0-8499 GCA_964529355.1 uncultured Acidimicrobiales bacterium | reverse complement strand
GCCGATTACCGGTGCGGCATTGCTGGCCACCTATTCGCTTGGCCTCGGTATACCGTTTCTCATAACCGGGCTGCTTCTGGGCCGCCTGAGCCGAACCATTGGTTGGGTGAAGCGCCGGATGCCCCAACTCGTTCTCGTCTCCTCACTTATTCTCGCCGCCCTCGGGTTGCTCCTGCTCTTCGATCGCCTGCTCTGGGTTACCACCCAGCTTCAGTCCATCATGGAAGCCGTGGGCCTCGGCGATCTGGTCGAACTCGGTTAACCCACCCCGCTCTTTAGAAGGAATCTCCAATCATGGCCAACAAGAAGAAAAAGAAGAAGAAGCCCCAAGCACCAAACCAGGGCAAGCCGAAGGCCCAGAAGAACCAGTCGCAGGAAGCCAAGGCCGCGCAGGCCATGGAAGAAGAACTCGCGGAGATCCAGGAAGCCAACAAACCCAAGAAGGGCTATACCGCCCCGAAGGGAAAGGCCACCCCCAACCGGGGAGCCCAGGCGGAGGCCGCATCATCCACCCGATCCAAGGGACTACCGCCAGCGGTGCTTATCGGTGGCGGCGTTGCGCTGCTCGTCGGTATCGTTCTCGTGCTCACGACGGTGTTTGGCCCCGACGAGAGCGGTGTCGTGGCCACCGATGCGTGGGACCTACCCGTCATCGACGGCGACGACCCCGACGGCGATGGGCGGGCAACGCTGGCCGAGTTCGCCGGCAAGCCCCTGGTCGTGAACTTCTTTGCCTCGTGGTGCACCAACTGTGAGACCGAGCTTCCTCGATTCGAAGCCGCGGCCAATACCTACCCCGATGACGTCACCATCGTGTACGTGAACAGCAGCGAAACCGGAAACTGGGAGCGCATGGCCGAACGCACCGGCATTCGCGATGACCTCATCATCCGCGACATCGAACGCCGAGGCAGCGGCTTTGCCCGGGCGTTGGGGGGCACGGGCGCCATGCCGTTGACCGCGTTCTACGACGCCGAGTCCAACCTGGTCGACGTCGACTTTGGCGAGCTCAGCACCAGCGCTCTCGATGCCCGACTTGTACAGCTGGGTGTGCCGGTTCCTTAGCTCGGAGCCAGCGCCACGAAGCGTCAGCGACGCTTACTCGAGATAACGCCGGTGTTGAAACCGGCCAAACCAAGACCGCCATTGAAACGGGCGTTCTCGATTTTGACGCAGGCGTCCATCACCACGTTGAGACCTCCGGCCCGCGCGATCTCGGCTGCTTCTTCGCTCCAGAGACCAAGCTGAATCCAGAGCGTTTTGGCGCCGATTCGCACCGCATCTGCGGCGATGCCGGGGCAATCGGCGGGCTTGCGAAACACGTCGACGATGTCGGGGACACCGGGAAGATCATCGAGGCTCGGATACACCGGTTGACCGAGGATCTCGGTCTCGCGGGGGTTCACCAGCCACACATCGAAGTCGGCCGAGGAACTGAGCAGGTACGTGGCCACGAAGTTGCTGGCTCGTGCCGGGTTGGCCGAGGCACCGACGATGGCGATGGAGCCGGATTCGCCAAGAATGCGGCGACGCTCGCTCGCGCTCGGGTTGATGAAGGTGCGGTCGGTAAGACTCATGAGATCTCCTGTGAGGCGGCGAGCGCCTGATCAAGGTCGTAGATGATGTCGTCGACGTCCTCGAGACCAATGGAGAGTCGCACCATGTCGGCGCTTACTCCCGCAGCCTCGAGTTCGGCGTCGCTCAATTGCTGATGGGTGGTGGATCCGGGATGGATGACCAAGGTGCGGGCGTCGCCCACGTTGGCCAGGTGGCTTACGAGTTCTAGCGACTCGATGAAGGTGGAGCCGGCGGCGCGCCCACCCGTGAGGCCAAAGGTGAAGATGGCACCGGGCCCTTTGGGCAGATACTTGTTGGCCAGGTCGTGCCAAGGAGAGTCAGGGAGGCCAGCAAACTGGACCCACGCAACGCGGGGGTCAGCGTCGAGCCACTCGGCCACCTTCTGTGCGTTGGAAACATGTTCCTCCATTCGCTGCGGCAGGGTTTCGAGACCTTGCAAAAAGAGGAATGCGTTGAACGGCGACATCGAGGCACCGACGTCGCGAAGCTGCTCGGACCGCACCTTCGTGCAGTAGGAGTATTCGCCAAAGTTGTCCCACCAGCGCAGCCCGTTGTACGACGGAACCGGCTCGGTCATGTTCGGGAATCTGCCGGAACCCCAGTCGAACCGGCCGGCCTCAACCACGACCCCTCCAATCGAGGTTCCGTGACCCCCGATGAACTTGGTAGCCGACTGCACGACCACGTCGACGCCAAACTCGATCGGCCGGCACAGATACGGGCTCGCGAAGGTGTTGTCGACGAACAACGGCAAATCGTGGGCTTGGGCGATGTCGGCCAGGACCTCAAGATCGGCGACCGCCCCCGACGGGTTCGAGATGATCTCGGTGTAGAGGAGTTTGGTGTCGTCGGTGATCGCGGCCGCGAAGGCCGTGGGATCGGTGCCATCGACGAAGGTGGTCTCGACCCCAAAGCGGCGCATGGTGGTGTCGAGGAGGGTGAAGGTGCCGCCGTACAGTCCGGCCGCAGCAACGATCTGATCGCCCTGACCAGCCAGCGAGGAGACCGCCAGAAATTCGGCGGCCTGGCCGCTACTGGTGGCTACCGCTCCAATGCCGCCCTCGAGACTGGCCATTCGCTCTTCGAACGCGCTGATGGTGGGGTTCGAAATTCGGGTGTAGATGGTGCCGTACTTTTGCAACGCGAAGAGGTCGGCAGCGTCGGCGGTGTCCTCGAACACAAAGCTCGACGACTGGTAAATGGGCACTGCTCGGGCGCCGCTGGCCGCGTCGGGTTGTCCGCCAGCGTGTAAGGCTCGGGTTCGGAAACCCCATTCTCGATCGGTCATCTGCCCATCGTAGGACCTGACGTGGGACTAGTCGGAACCAGCGCCGGCTCCATTGGTTCTACGCGAAACCGAACCGCAGATGTGTGCCAGCCTCGGGCGGCATGGTGAACACCACTTCGCCGGGAACGATCTCGCCGTCTTCGATATCAAGCTCGATCGGTGCCGGGCCATCGATACCGGTGGCCGCCCGAGCGGCAACGAAGGGTCCGGCTGGTAGCAGAATCTCAAACCCGCCGATATCGGAGGTGCGCACGACCACATGGACCTTCTCGCCATTGGGTCGCACCCCGGCAAGACCCACCTCGACGTCAGACACATACGCCAATCCCGAGACGTCGACGATGCGCCCGCACAGCATGGCCGGCATGTCGATTTTGCCGTCGGGGGTGTCGTTCATGGACAGAATCTACCCGGCTAGCCATGACCAAAGTCACGCGAAATGCCGAAATCCGAGGTGTAAGTTGCCGATGGAGGCTCAATGTTGAAATCGCTCGGAAGGTTCTGCCACAACCGGCGCTGGATCGTGCTCGGCGCGTGGATACTCACGCTTGTCATCGGTGGCGTCGTACTGGGCGCCGCAGGTCGGGGTTTCACCGCAGGATTCGAAGTACCCGACGGTGAAGCATCGGAGGGATTCGACATCCTCGACGAGCACTTTGGGGGCCGCGGCAGCGGCCTCGCCGGCCAAATCGTGTTCGAAGCCGAAGACGTCACCGCACTTTCGGTCGCTGACCCGATGCAGGCCTTTTTCGACGAGGTAGCCGCCCTCGAGAACATCCAGCTGGTCAGCCCGTACTCCGAGGCCGCGCAGGGTCAGATCAACCCGCAACGCACCGTCGCCTTCGCCAGCCTCGAAGCCCCCATCGACCTGAGCCAGGCCGAAGCTCTTGAACTAGCCGAAGAAGTTCGCTCGCTCGAACCTTCGATCGATGGCGTCCGAACCGAGTTCGGCAACGAGTTCTTCGTCGAGTTCGAGCCCCCCGAGTCCGAGCTGCTCGGTCTTGCCTTTGCCATCTTCATTCTCATTGCCGCTTTCGGGTCGGTTCTCGCCATGGGGCTCCCCATCGGAACCGCACTGTTCGGCATCGGGCTCGGAAGCATCATCACCGGCATTGCTGCCATCTTCATCGACATGCCCGAGTTCACCCCGGTGCTGAGCATCATGATCGGCCTAGGGGTGGGAATCGATTACGCCCTGTTCATCGTGAACCGTTTCCGCGAAGAGATCCATCAGGGCTTCTCCACCGAGGATGCGGCAGCCACCGCGCTCAACACCGCAGGCCGCGCCGTGCTGTTCGCCGGCATCACCGTGGTCATCTCGCTGCTCGGCATGCTCATCATCGGACTGTCGTTCATCAACGGCCTCGCCATCGGCGCCTCGATCACCGTCGCGGTCACCATGGTCGCTTCACTCACACTGCTCCCGGCGCTGCTCGGCTTCGCTGGCGATCGGGTCGAAGTCACCCGTCGCCGGGGCATCATCGCGGCCTCGATGGTTGCTCTGACCCTTGTCGGTCTCGGTATCGGCTTTCCCCAAATCGCCGTTATTGCCCTTCCCATCGCCGCCCTGGTGATGGTGGGCGGCTTCTTCATCCCGGCGCTCCGCCAGGAGCTTCCGCCCCGCAAGGTCAAGCCGGTAGAGGAAACCCTCCCCTACCGCTGGAGCCGTCTCATCCAGCGATACCCATGGCCCTTTGCCATCGGCGCATCCGCCCTGCTGCTCGTCATGACCCTGCCGGTCCTTGGCCTCCGACTCGGCTTCTCCGACACCGGGAACCTGCCCGACGAAGCCACCGCCCGCCAGGCCTATGACCTGCTGGCCGAGGGCTTCGGACCCGGGTTCAACGGACCGATTCTGGTAGTTGCCGAGGTAGCGCCCGACGACCTCTCTCGGCTCCCCGAAGTCACCGCAATGCTCAACAACACCGACGGCGTGGCCTTTGCCAGCCCGGCGGTGCCCAACGACCCCACCAACCCCGAAGCCGTCCTGTGGCAGGTGATCGCCGAGACCGCACCCCAGGACGAAGCAACATCGGATCTTCTCACAACGCTTCGCGACGGAAGCATCGATGAAGCATCCGGGATCGATCTGTTGACCACCGGCTCACTGGCCGTCGGGGCCGACTTCTCCAGCTTCCTCGCCGACCGGATCCCCATCTTCTTTGCCGCCGTGCTCGCGTTGTCGTTCCTGCTCCTCATGGCGGTCTTCCGGTCGATTCTGGTTCCGCTCAAGGCCGTCATCATGAATCTCCTGTCGATTGGCGCGGCCTATGGCGTCATCGTCGCCGTGTTCCAGTGGGGTTGGTTTATCGACCTGGTTGGCGTCGGCCGGGGCGGACCAATCGAACCCTTCATTCCGATGATGATGTTCGCCATCGTGTTCGGGCTTTCCATGGACTACGAGGTGTTTCTCCTCAGCCGGGTCAAGGAGGAGTACGACCGCACCGGCGACAACGCAACCGCGGTGGCTGACGGCCTGGCATCGACCGCCCGAGTGATCACCGCTGCCGCAGCGATCATGGTGTTCGTGTTCGGCTCGTTCCTGCTCGAGACCGATCGCATCATCAAATTGTTCGGCTCCGGGCTGGCCATCGCCATCCTGCTCGATGCAACCATCGTCCGCCTGTTGCTGGTGCCGGCCACCATGGAACTTCTCGGCGACCGGAACTGGTGGCTTCCCGGTTGGCTCGACCGACTCCTCCCCAAGCTCGATGTCGAGGGGGCAAACGAAGAACCACCGGCCCCCAACAGCCCGCCCGACCCTGAACCCGAGCGCGAACTCGTCGGCGTCTAGCCGACGCGAGCCTTCAGTCGGACTTCGGTTCGAGCAACTTGGTGACGGAGTCGACGATCGGGCCCACGCGTTCGGCGTCGAGTACGGCGTTCTCTTCGGCATGTTCGCCTTCGACCGCGACGAGATCGAACGTTGGAAGGTGATCCGACCATGGTGCAACAGTGCGGTCGGGGTTGGTCCCCGACGCGGCGAAGAAGGTCACCGGTCCGTCGTAACTCGGGGGCCGGTAGGACTCCGCGGCACCAAACGCGATCTCAAAGAGCCGCTGCTCGTTGGCTTTGGCATCGTTGGTGATGCCGCGCCGTTCGGCGACCCGAGCGCGCACCCAGGATGACCCCTCACGGACGCGGACTTTAGCTCGGTGTTGCACGTGGTCGGTCACCGACTTCACGCCGCCGTCATCGAGCAGCGAGCGGTACTTCGACAGCTTTGCCGGATGAAACTCCTGCTGATGGCCGGGGTAGATGGTGTCGATCATGGCGGTCATCTCGACCGGGAGGCCAAGCCGTTCCAAGCGGGCAGCCAGTTCGATGGCGAGCAGTCCGCCGGTGGACCATCCGAGCAGGTTGTAGCCACCGTCGGGCGGGACGGCAGCAAGCAACTCGGGAAGGATGCGATCGGCCTGTGCGTCGATGGTGCGGACCGGCTCGGATCGACCATCGGAGCCAGGCAGCCGGAACCCAACGACCGGCTGGTCGACGTCGAGTTGTTCGACGAGCGGACGGTACGCCATCAGATTTCCGCCGCCCGGCGGGAGCAGCACCAGGGTCCGACGCATCTCGATGGCGCTCTTGTCGGTGGGCGGGCGAAGCGTTTCGAAGAGTTCGAGGTCGACCCGCGGGCCGGACAGCTGCGCTTCGTTGGCCAGACCCAACACCACCGCCAGCCTGGCTGGAGTGCGCGCATCGATGAGCTCACCCATCCCCACCCGGCGACGGACAAGGGGTTCGAGGCGCTCGCAGAGCTCGAGGGCTCGAAGCGAATCGCCGCCGCTCTCGAAGAAGTCGGCCTCGGAATCCAGTGATGCGTCGTCGAGAACCTCGCGCCAGACAGCCATGAGCTCGTCGGGCACCACGCCAGGGCCGCCGTCTTCTTCGCCCGGAGGTGCATCCGGGGTTTGAAGCTCGTCGAGCACCGACGTTGCGGCGGCCCGATCGATCTTGCCGTGCACCGTCCGGGGCAGCTCATCCACCACGATGGGCCGGGCCACCAACGCCGCAGGAAGTTGCTCGCTCGCCAAGCGACCGAGCTCCTTTGCCAGTGCGGCGGAGTTCAACGTTGCGGCGCGCTGTCGATCGACTTCGATCAACGCGACGAGTCGGTTGTTTCGGTCGGCCAAAGCGACCGATGCCTGAACCGCAGGGTGGGAACCCAGAACCGCCTCGATCTCTTCGGGTTCGATACGGGTTCCACCGATGCTGAGCTGATTGTCGACGCGTCCGAGGAAGTCGAGCTGCTCTGCTCGGTTGATCCGCACCAGATCACCGGTTCGGAACATTGTCTCGCCCGACTGCGGGTCGATCACAAACTTCATGGCAGTGGCTTCGGGGTCGTTGATGTAGCCACCGGCAACACCGGCGCCACCGATCCACAGCTCGCCGGCCACCCCTTGCGGGAGTCCGCGGCCATGTTCGTCAGCGACCCGAACAAAGGTCCCGGGCACCGGAGTCCCGATGGACACCGAGTCGATACCAGCCGCGCCGGGCTGAACCGATTCGGAGACGTCGTCGGACTCGGACGGCGCAACGCAATCAAAGCTGGTGGCCCAGACGGTTGCCTCGGTGGGTCCATACTCGTTCACGAGCTGACACCGCGGCGCCATTGCATGGTGGCGATTGACGAGCCCCAGAGGCGCTGCCTCGCCTGCGACGATGGCTACTCGCAAGGTCGCGAGCCGGTCAGGCGACCGACGAAGAAGTGCGTCATAGAGCGTCGGCACAGCCAGGAGGTGCGTGACCTCGTCGCTCGCTATGACTCCGGCGAGCTCGTCGAAGTCGCCGACCTGATCATCGGACGGGAGGATGATCTCGCCTCCGGCCGAGAGCGTCCAGAAGATGCCGGCCACAGACGAGTCGAACCCGTAGCTCGACAGCAGCAAGAACCGCTCGGGTCGCTGGTCATAGACGTCGAAGCGGGCCATGGTGCTGGCGGCCAGATTGCGGTGGGTTACCTCAACCCCTCGGGGGACTCCGGTCGATCCCGACGTGAAGATGACGTAGGCGGGATCGTCGAGCGCTGGGCGCCAAGCGATGTCGGCGGGCGGGTCGCTGGAAAGACCTCTGGTCGGAACGCCGATGACGGGTAGTGCAGAGCCGTGCGGATCGAAGGCCGCGTCGGCAACGATTACGGCGGGCGACGAAGCGTCGAGCATCAGCTCGATTCGAGTCGCGGGATAGGTGGGGTCGATGGGCACGTAGGCCGCCCCGGCCCGCATCGTTCCGAGTATCGCAACGACGATGTCGACCGATCGTGGCAACACGATGGCCACCCGGTCGCCGGATTCCACACCCGAAGCGCGCAGCCGGTGTGCGAGTGCGTCAGCCCGTGCGACAAGGTCGCCATAGCTGAGCGACGCGCCCCCGCAGCGCACCGCCTCGGCAATCGGGCCCGCTTCGGCGATGTCGGCGATCCGCTCTGACAATGGCGTGAGCGCTGCGGTGATAGCGCCGCCGAGTAGGTCGGAGGTACCCAGTGCCGACTGATCAGTAATGGCGTCGGAGCGTGGCGCGACTCGTCGCACTTCGGCGTCGGGCGTGTTCAACAGCGCCGTGAGGGTGTGGTCGAACAGTTCGAGAATCATCGTTGCCTGATCGGCGGAGAACTCGGCACCCCGATACTC
>CAZGVQ010000135.1:0-8515 GCA_964529355.1 uncultured Acidimicrobiales bacterium | reverse complement strand
CAACATGTCGAAGGCGGCGCTCAACAGCCTCACGGTCAAGACCGCCGAGCTGCTCGGCGGCGACGGCATAACCACCATTGCCCTCCACCCTGGTTGGCTCAAGACCGACATGGGCGGCGATCGGGCAACCACCGAGGTAACCGACGCCGCGCAGAAGATCTGGCAGCTCATCGATGGATTGGGCCACGACCAGAATGGGGAGTTCCTCACTTTCGAGGGCGAACAACACCCCTGGTAGGGCGCCGGTAGTCTGCCCCTATGAACTGCAATACGTGCGGCACCGCGGTGCACGGCGACTCGGTCTTCTGTGACTCCTGTGGAGCAATCGTCGACTCGGCGCCCGCGCCACACGCGCACGCCGAGCCGGCAGGGCCCGCCTTCGAGGAGACCCAGATGATCGAGGTCGCCGACGAGCTGCCGGCACCACCGATGCCGCCGATGCAGCCGGCCGCATCTCAGCCGGCCCCGCAACAAGTCCCGGTGCGACCGCGACAGTCGGCGGCGCCGGTGTATGCCACGCAGCCGAAGCGTTCGATGATTCCGTTGGTGGGAGGCGCCCTGGTCCTGCTCGGGCTGGTGGTGCTGGCCTTTGTGATCCGCGGCGCCCTCAGCTCCGACAGCGATGACGTGGCGGGCGAAGACGGGGCCACCGAAGAGGTTGGCGATCCTGTGGTCGCCGAAGAACCAGCGGACACCGCCGATGCCGATGACGACCCGGCCGAGCCCGACTCGAGCAGTGCCGTGGTCGTGCCCGATGGCTTCGTGCTCTACGAGGGCGCCTGCTTTGCGGCGGCGGTTCCCGAATCGTGGGTCCTCACCGAGGATTCTGGCCTGCGATCCTATGGGCGCCGCACGGCTTGGAGTCGTGGAGACGAGGAGTTGTTCGTCGACACCTCGCCTATTCTCGACGCCACCGTCACCGGTCGAGACGCGGCCGATGAGCAGCTCAACCTGCGGAGCACCGCTACCTCGGGACTCATCGAGGAGCCAGGCCGAGCCGACATGTGGAGCTACACCTATACGCGATCGGGAACCCCGTCGATCGCCATCTATTTCGTCGAGGAGCGCGGGTTCGGCGTCGTCGGCTCTTCTTCGCAGAACCCCGACAGTGTCATGGCGGAGGCTCGGCAGGTTTCTGCCTCGATCCAGGTGACGCAGTCCGATTGCTGAGTATTGATTCGCGACACAACGAGTGAACGTTGTTCAATCGATGTGACAGTTCGATGAATGATGACGACCGTTCGGCACTCGTCTGATTTACTCGAAGTGGGAAGTGGAACAACTTCTCCCAACAGCGTTATTTGAGCTGCGAGTGGAACCCGGTTCAAAGAACGAGTCGAAGCCTGACTGCTCCCTATCCGAGAATAGGGATGCGGTCAGTCTTCGTTTTCAGGCGGCTTCTTCGCCCGACTGGGCGCCACTCGTGGCGGTTCGTTGGGCTGTTTCGGATACACCGGCGGCCACGGGGCATCCATCAGGCCCGCGGCCATATCGGCCTCGTGCAGGTCGAGGAGCGGCTGCAGGTCCTGGGGCGAGTCGTTCATCGCCGCCCACGGGTTGCCATCGGTGTCGACTCGCCCGGGAACGGTTTCGATCGTGAGCTCGTCGGGCATCACGGTGTCGATCTCGTCCCACTCGATGGGCGTCGACACCTGCGCACCGACCCTTGCTCGCACGGCCCAGGCGCCAAAGACCGTCTTGTGGGGGCAGTTCTGGTTGAAGTCCACAAACACCCGCTCGCCCCGCTCTTCCTTCCACCACTTGGCGGTGAGGAGGTCGGGATACCGGCGCTCGAGCTCGCGGGCCATCGCCACCGCGCCAAACCGCACCTGATAACTGTCCCAACGGGACTGCAATCGAACATACACATGCAGTCCGCGTGAACCGCTGGTCTTCACATAGGGCGTGATGCCCAGCTCAGCGAAGAAGTCGCGCACCAACAGCGCAGCCTTGCGGATGTCGTCGAAAGACACGCCCGGCGAGGGGTCAAGGTCGATGCGTAGCTCGTCGGCGACCTCGGGTGTCGCAGCCTTGTAGGGCCAGGGATGAATGGGGATCGTGCCCATATTGACCGCCCACACAACGTGCGCCATGTCGGCCACCACCAGAGCGTTCGACTCGGTGCCGTTTGGTGTTGCGACGGTGGTGGTTTCGAGCCAGTCGGGGGCGCCTTTCGGGGTGCGTTTTTGAAAGAACGATTTCCCGCTCGCTCCATCGGGAAACCGCTGGAGCAGAATGGGTCGCCCTTCGGTGGCCGCCAGGAACGGCTCGCCAACGGCCAGGTAGTAGTCGATGAGGTCGAGTTTGGTTTCGCCCCGCTTGGTGAAGAACACCTTGTCAGGGCTGGTGACCCGCACGTCGCGGCCATCGACCTCGAGGTTCAGAACGACCTTTCCCTTGTCGTTCTTGGCGACACTGTCGTTCTTGTTGCCCTGATCTCCCGTGTCTCCCGGGTCTCCGGTGTCTCCCGCTGCCATCAGCGGCTCAGTGTTTGACGAGCGAGATCTCGAGGGTCAGCTCCTGGCCATCGACGCTTCCGGTGGCCACGCCCACCGCGCCGTTGAGGTGGCTGAACTTCTCGGAGGCGGTTTGGAAGTACAGGGTTTCGATGATGCCGTCGGGGGTTTGGCGCCCGTTGGCTTCGTAGCTCACGATGTCTTCGCCCTCGCCCATCGATGCGCGAATGAAGAGCTCGGCAATACCGTCGCCCCGCACGGTGACGTAGTCGATGCCGCTCACCGGAATCTCGCCTTCCCAATGGTCCGAAGTCACGGTGCCGGCGAAGTGGGCATCGAGGCGAAGCCCGGCCGGCATCTGGCCCTGCATCTTGAAATCGAGCGTGCCTTTGACGGTCGCAAACGGTTCGAGTGTTGCCATGGTGGTTCCCCTAGGGTGACGCCGGCGTTCGGCGGCGCGATTCGATGATCGGAATCTAGCTTTTCCCCACCGAAGCGCGAAACACCACGCCATCGCCGTCGAGGCGATACGGGCCGTCGTTGGCCCGCACGAACCCCACTTCACCTTGCGCGAGCGTCAGTGACTCGTCGCCGGTGGTGAGGGTCGCGGAACCCGATTCGACGAACACGATTTCGGCGCTTCGCGGCTCGAGTGCGCTCGCGCCCGCCGGCAGCTCATAGCGCGATAGCTGAAATTCGGGAACCGGTGAGTCGAAGGTGTGCGCGGCGCCCGAAACCCGTTGTACCGGCGGGTCGATGGGTGTGCAGTCGACCACCTGCAACAGCTCTTCGACGTCGATGTGTTTGGGCGTGCACCCGCCCCGCACCACGTTGTCGCTGTTGGCCATGAGCTCCATGCCCGTACCACGAAGGTACGCGTGCAGGTTTCCCGCATCGAGAAACACCGCGTCACCCGGCTCGAGCACAAGATGATTGAGCAGCAGGGCCACGACCACGCCGATGTCGTCGGGGAAGTAGCCGTTGATGATGCCGGTCCACTCCAGCTCGTCGGCAAACGTCGTCGCCTCGGCGGTCGCGGCCGCTTCGACCACGCCGCGCACCAGCGTTGCGGAGTCGGCCTTGGGAAGCCGCAGCAGCCACGCAAGGACGGCGGCGAGCACGTCGCCATCGGGTCCGTCGGCACCGAGTTGCTCGGTCACCGCATCGGCTTCAAGAAGGCCAAAGAGCTCCCGGGCCTCGGCCAGCGGACGAAAGCCGCACTTGGCCACGAACGGGGTGATCGCGCAGATCAGTTCGGGCTTGTGGTTGGTGTCGCGGTAGGTGCGATCGGGGGCCCCGAGGTCGATACCCAGCTCGTCCTCACGGGCGAACCCGGCCTGGGCCTGGCTCAACGACGGGTGGGCTTGAATCGACAATGGCTGGGCCGCGGCCAGGACCTTGAACAGAAATGGCAGTTGCCCGAACCGTTCGGCAACGTGGTCGCCCAGCGCTTCGGCGGGGTGGCTGGCAATCACGTCGGTGAGGCTCTGGTCGCCGATCATGCTGGGCGCTTTGGGGTGGGCGCCCATCCACAGCTCGGCCTGAGGTTCGCCGGTCGCGGCGCGACCAAGAAGGGCGGGAATCGACTCGGGGTCGCCCCACGCATAGTTCTGTACAACGCTCTCGAGCTTGTCCATCGCCCCAGTTTGGCCCGGAAATCCACCCCTTCGCGCCAAATCGACCTTCCGTATCGCAACCGAAGCTGAAAGACTTGGGCCATGACTGTTTCCAAGAGTCTCGATGAGCTGGTGTTCGACAATCGATTCACCAACGAACTTCCGGCCGACCCCAGTGATGTCGTTCAGCCGCGGCAGGTCGAACATGCCGCGTACTCTCGCGTTGCGCCGGTGGCCACCGGCGGCCCAACCACGGTTGCGGTAGCCGACGAGGTGGCCGACATGATCGAGTTGGCGCATTCCGAAACCACTACGCAACGGTTCGCTGACGTGTTCTCGGGCAACGAACTGCTCGAGGGTATGGAGCCTTTTGCCATGGCCTACGCCGGCCATCAGTTCGGCAACTTCGCCGGGCAGCTGGGTGACGGACGGGCCATTGCCCTGGGCGAGGTCCGCACCACCGCCGGCGACCATTGGATGCTGCAACTCAAGGGCGCCGGACCCACCCCGTACTCGCGTCGAGCCGACGGCTTGGCAGTGCTGCGATCGTCGATACGCGAGTTTCTATGCAGCGAAGCCATGCACCATCTGGGTGTTCCAACCACCCGGGCACTGAGCCTGATCCGTACGGGCGATCAGGTGATGCGCGACATGCTCTACGACGGAAATCCCGCCCTCGAACCCGGTGCTGTTGTGTGCCGTGTTGCGCCGACGTTCATTCGGTTCGGCAACTTCGAGCTGTTCTCCTGGCGCGGCGAAATCGAGGAACTGCGCCAACTCGTCGCATTCACCATCGACACCGAGTTTCCCGAGATCGCCGCCGAGCACGCCGACTCGGGTTCCGCCGAAGCCGTCGTCGACTTCTTCGCCGAGGTTGCGCGACGAACCGCCACCATGATCGTGCACTGGATGCGGGTGGGCTTTGTTCACGGCGTGATGAACACCGACAACATGTCGATCCTCGGGCTCACCATCGACTACGGGCCATATGGCTGGCTCGAAGATTTCGACCCCGACTGGACCCCAAACACCACCGATGCCGGCAACAAGCGGTATCGCTTTGGGCAACAGCCCCAGATCGCCCAATGGAACCTGGTGCAGTTGGCCAACGCGCTGTACCCGCTGATCGAAGAGGTCGAGCCGCTGCAGGACGGTATCGCCGCCTATGCCGAAGCGTTCGAGACCGAGTGGAACCAGATGATGGCCGACAAGCTTGGTTTGGCCGAGCTTGGTGAAGCGCAGGGCAAGCTGGTCAACGACCTTTTCGAGGTGCTCCAGCTCACCGAAACCGATATGACCATCTTCTTCCGGAACCTCGCCGACGTGGCGATATCTGGCCATGACGGCGACGGCGCGGTCGATGTCGACAAGGCCATCGACGAGACGTTGGCTGGCGCCTACTACCTCCCTGATGAACTCACACCCGAGGTTCGCCAGCGCATCGGCGCCTGGCTCGAGGCCTACGCCGCGGAAATACTCGCGCTCGGTCTCAGCGATGCCGATCGCAAGGTGGCGATGAACGCGGTGAACCCCAAGTTCGTCTTGCGGAACTATCTGGCTCAGGTGGCGATCGACAAGGCCGAAGCTGGCGACGACTCGTTGGTGGTCGAACTCCTCGAAGTGCTTCGCCACCCCTACGACGAACAACCCGGCAACGAGTACTTCGCCCAACCCCGACCCGACTGGGCCCGCACCAAAGTGGGCTGTTCAATGCTCAGCTGCTCGAGCTAGCCGATGGGTTCTCGTTCACAGCGATCGGTGTTTGTACTGTTCGTCCTCGCTGGCATGTTCCTGACCGCATGTAGCAGCGACTCACAAGCGGACACGAACGAACCGGTTGAGCCCGTCGAACCAGTGGAGTCGGTTGAACCGGTAGTCGCCGATGAGGAGATCGTGGAGGATACCGAATCCACTCCGGCCACCAGGCTCGCTGAAGAGATGGAGGCGATGGCCGACAACTACGAAGCGCGGATTGCCGAACTCAACGAACAGATCGGTGTCATCGGCGACGAACTGACGCCAGACCAGATCGAACTCGTGATGGAGCGACAGATGTTGCAGGCGTCGTTGAATGCGGTCACCTGCCGCACCGATCGCTTCGACGACCAGACCAGCGATGACAACAGCGTCAGCTTGTGTGTCAGCGGCAGTGCCACGTTCGGTTCGAGCGGCGAGTAGCAGCGCTCCAGGGCGTCCCGGGCCATCCGTCCGGCCCGGGTGGTTTGTTACGTGCCGCCCTCACCGGATTGGATGAGGCGTGCTTTCTGGGCTTCCAACTCGTAGTCGACCGAGTGTGACCCCTTGCGGGCGGATCGGTCGGCCCATCGAGCTTTTGTGTCGCAGGTGTCGTCGTCGAACTCCTCAAGCTGACTTCGGAGTTCGTCTGCCTCTTTGTTGAGGGTGTACTTGCCGGCGAAGTCATCGTCTGCAAGGCCGCGAAGTTCGTCTGAAATCTCACCAAGTCTCTTGCGAATGTCATCCGGACTGTCGGTGCTCATATCCCGTCCTCCCTGGGCTCAATTGTACCGCCGAGTCCACTTTCGGGGCGAGTGATTCCTTCGGCGATCGGCTTTACTCATGAGCACTTCCGTTCCAGCGGTCCAGGTGCACCAGGTCGCCAAGGGGCACGCGGGTCCGTTTTAGCGGGCTGTCGGGAACGTCGGCCACCGGCCAGCCCAGGGTGATCACCATCCCCATGTCGTAGTCATTGGGCAGGCCAACCGCCGCCCGTGCCTTGTCCTGATGGTGCAGGGTGACCGGGCAGGTCGCCAGGCCCTCGGCGTGGGCGGCCACCATCATGTTCTGGGCCTGCCGCCCGACATCGAACAGCCGGGTGAACTCATGCGGCGTGGCAAAGCCGATGATGATGGCCGAGGTGTTGATCCAGCTCGAAAAGTCGCCAGCCTCGGTGAGCGCATCTTGCACTGACTGATCGCGGATCACGATCAGCCGGTTGGCTTCCTGGTTCTTGGCACTTCCGGCCATTCGTCCGGCCTGAAGAATCCGCTCAAGAGCGTCCTCGGGTATCGGTTGGTCGGTGTAGTGCCGAACGTCGCGCTTGGAAATGATGGCCTCGTATGCATCCATGCCCCGCAGTATTGCATCGAAGCTGGCTGGTTAGCCGAGGGTGAGGTCGACCTGCTCGTCATAGAAGGCGACCAACCCGGCGATTGCGGTGACTGGCAACGTCGTGAACTTGTAGCTCCAAGCAATGTCGGCGATTTCCTGGCCATCGACGTTGGCGTTCCAGTACTCGGAGGTGGTGCCTTTGTACGGGCAGCTGCTCACGGTGTCGGTCGGGGTGAGCAGCGACCAGTCGATGGTGGTCTTGTCGAGGTAGTAACGGGGCGGGAGTCCGGTTTCGTACACGATCACCGAGTCGGGTGCATCGGCGAGAACCCGACCGGCGAGCTCGATACGTACTCGGCGATTCGACCGGACGGCGTCGGCCCGCACATAGGGGCTACGCGGGTGCACGAACACCTCTTCGTCTTCTTCGAACCAACGGTCCATGGCCTTCCACGAGACGAGTCGATGATCGGGTCTGGTGTCGTCGACTGCCCGAAGTGCTTCCTCGGAGATTTCTTCGGTGTGAATGTCGGCCAGGGGCACCAGGTACTTCGGATAGAAGGGGTGTTCCCAGTAGTAGATGACCTCGGTGGAGTCGACCACGTACTCGTCGCCGACGAGGCCCCGAATCCTGCGAGGACACGGAGCGGTGTGCCCAGCCTCCACGGGTGAAGGCGGGAAGTGGCCGGGGGTCAGGCCCTCGGCTGCGGGTCGATCAGATGCAGGCATGGACAGTTCTTACACGTTCCTGCTGCGGGGCGCCGTTCGGACCGGAGGGTCGCTACGAGAGTTTGGCCACTTCGTCGGCCCGGAACCACACCTTGTCGCCAAGTTGGTAGGCGGAGAGCCGGCCTTCGTTCACGTGGCCGATGACGTCGCCGATCGAGCAGCTCAGCCGGTTGGCTACCGCTTCGATATCGAGCTCGTCGAAGTCCTCGTCGTTGAGAACAACTCCTGCGTCTGGTTCGTCATCGCTCACCTTGCGATAATCGGCAGGCGCTCAGCCGGGCTTAGGCGGCAGCGCGGGTTTTTCGCAGGACGGGGTCGGCGACGCCCAGGACTTTGTCGGTCAGGCGCAACACGGTGCCCGAGGCGCCAGGGCTTTCGGAGTCGACGAGGTTGCCCATTACCTGCAGGGTGATCTTTGCGATGGCGTCGGTTCCGACCGCCATTTTCAGCCCGTTCTTGAGGATCCACGGGTGGCCGATGAGGAACGAGAACCTTCGGCCGGTGCGCAGGAAGCTGTCGAAACGCTCGCCGACCAGTTGGTCGTAGCGGTGTGGGGCAGTGCCCGCGTTGTCGAGGAAAAGGTCGGAGGCGAGCATGCCCGACTCGAGTCCGTAGTCGATTCCCTCGCCATTCATCGGGTTCACC
>CAZGVQ010000134.1:0-8528 GCA_964529355.1 uncultured Acidimicrobiales bacterium | reverse complement strand
GCTCAGCGGAATGACCAACATGTTGTCTTCGGCAGCGTCCTCGGCGATCGCGGCGGTGATTGGCGAACCGGTGTTCTCGGTGATCATCAGCACACCGTCGTCACCTTCATCAGCGAGGGTTTCGTAGTTCTGGATGCCGATGTCGGTTGCGTAACCGGAGTCGATGACCACGGGCTCAACCGTCCAACCCTGGTAACCGCCCTCTTCGTTGAAGACCTCCCAATACACCTGCTGGGCGGCAACGATTTCCGACACCAGAGCGGCGAACGGACCGGAAAGGTCAGCGTTCAGCCCAACACGGATGACCTGATTCTCGGCGTCGACGCCGAAGTCGGTTGCGATTTCGCCACCATCTCCACCGTCATCGCCACCATCGTCGCCACCGTCGTCCGAGTCGGAGGTACTGGTGTCTCCTCCGTCAGCCGAGTCGCCACCGTCGCTTCCGCATGCCGCGGCGAAAAGACTGAAGACCGCTAGCAGCGCTATCAACCATCGCATTCGTTTCATGTTCCCCTCCTGGGAGTTTCCGGTGCCGAAACACCTGGGTTTTTCACAGGACCGGTGGCCCCGAGATTGTTGAGTACCTAGAGGTCGGGCAGGCCTAGTAACTGAAGGGCCAGCCCTTCCAATAATTGCGAATCCGGACCCAGATGCCATAGAGGCCCTGGGGCTCGAAGATCATAAACACCACGATCAAGACACCGAAGATCACGAAGTTCCAGAAGAACACCGATAGCGGCCAACCGGGCGATGATGGCGATATCGATACGGGACCAAAGTCGCCGCCTTGGGTGAGCACGACGTCGGCAAGCCAGCCGACGATGCCACCGCTGCCCAGCTGGTCGGTAAGCCACTCGGTGAACTTCTTGACCACCTCTGGCGTGAGCTCGACAAAGACCAGGCCCAGCATGGTGCCGGCGATGGTGCCGATGCCGCCGATGAGCAGTATGGCGATGAAGTCGACCGACAGCAGCAGCGACCACTGGATCGGTGCGACGCGGCCGTTGTAGCTGGCAAAGAGTGCGCCGCCGATACCGGCGTAGAACGAGCTGATGGCGAATCCGATGAGCTTGTACTTGAACTCCGGAACGCCCATGACTTCAGCGGCGATGTCGCGATCGCGGATTGCCTGCAGGGCCCGGCCGGTTCGGCTTCGCACGATGTTCTTGGTGAGCACACCGAAGACGAGCAACATCGCCAGCAGAAAGAAGAACTGCTTCTGTTCTTCAGTGAGGTGAATGAGTCCGAACCAGGTTCCGTCCGAGGTCATATCGACCAGAGGAGTCTCCTCCTGCCACCACTTGAACTGAAGCTCGGGCCAGGTGCGACCCGACTCGAAGTCGCCGGCGTACTCCGGAAGCATCCGACCGAGATGAAGCCCGATAAAGATGAGACCGATGGTTGCGATGGCGAGGTAGAGACCGCGCACCCGCACGGCTGCCGGCGACACGATGATGCCCATCACCGTGGCGCCAATTCCGGCTGCAGGCAGCCAAATCCACATGGGAAGCCCCATGCCACACTGGGCGGCCTCGTCGAGCAGACCAACCTCGTCATGGAAGGGCACGCAGGCTCGCCAACCCTCACCGTTACCACCGAGCGCGACGGCAAAGTAGGCGCCGACCCCCATGAAGAAGGCGTGCCCGATCGATACCTGGCCAGTGAGACCAACCAGAATCATGAACCCCAGGGCGGCGATGCCGAGCGGAAAGATGTTGGTGACCGGGTTTATCCAGGTTGAGCCGAGAAAGAAGCTCGGAAAACCTGAGAGGATCGGTGCGCCCAGAGCGGCGAGGCCGAACGTGAACACGAGCAGGAAGAACGCAATCCGCTGGAACCAGGTGGGCAGCATCGCTGCATCCTGCTCGTAGGCGGTGCGGAGGAGTGGACGGCGGTATGCCATTGGTCAGACCCTCCGGATCTCGGGAGTGCCGAACAGGCCGAAGGGCCGGACGACGAGGACGATAAGCATGACGATGTAGGGCACGATGGTCGAATAGCCAGGCCCCAGCGTGCTGCCGTATTGCGAGAGGTACTGGCCGGCGAAGACCTCGGCGAGGGCGATGAGGAACCCGCCGTAGAGCACGCCGAGAACCGAGTCGAGGCCACCGAGCACGATGACCGGAAGCACCCGGAACGCCAGAATCGGGTGGATCTCCTGGCTGACGTTTCCGCCGGGCGGAAACGGCGCCATGCCGTAGGCGATGCCGGCAAGTGCAGCCAGAGCCACACCCAACGCCCAGGCGATCTGGAAGACCCGGGCCACATTGATTCCCTGCGCCATGGCGGCTTCCTGATCGAAGGCCACCGCCCGCATCGCCACACCGAATCGGGAGCGGTAGAAGGCAATGACGATTGCACCGGCCACCAGGGCCATCACAATCGCAGCGACGTAGGACTTGGGAATGAGGGACTCACCAAGCGTCCAGTTTTCGGCACCCCACGGCACGCCGAGCGAACGGCCTTCAAGCGCTGTGGCATCGATGCTGAATGGCCGGATGGCGATCTCGACACCGAGGGTGATGACCGCCATTGCAAACAACGGCTGGCCGATCATCGGCCGAATGGCCAACCGCTCGATGACCAACCCGAGGATGGCAGCGAACACCAACGCAAGCGCGATGTTGAGAAGCCACAACGGTATTCCAGCTCCGTCTTCGCCCGGGGCAAGCGGGTTGTCGAAGGGCAGGAATGGTAAACCGCCATCGGCGATGAGGATCGACATGAACACCGCACCAGCCATCGACAGCCCAGCTGCTGCGAAGTTGAGCACCTGGGTGCCCTTGAAGATGATGACGAACCCGAGGCCCATCATGATGTACACCGAGCCGAGAGCCAGGCCTTTCACCAACGTTTGAATGAAGATGGTCGACGAACTGGCCTGCGCGACGACGAGAAATTGTTCCATTAGTGCGCCATGCATCAGTACATGGACTCCACGAGATCACCGAAGTTCTCGACCATGGCCGAGCGCTTCAACTTCTGGGTGGCGGTGAGTTCGCCGTCTTCATGGTCGAGTTCCTTGGGAATCAGCTGGAACTTCTTGAGCCCTTCGACCCGGGCGAACTTCTCGTTGCAGTCGTTCACCACTTCCTGGATGAGTTCGACCACCTCGGGCTTGCCGGTGAGATCGCGGTAGGTCGTATAGGACAGGTCTCGACGCAGCGCCCAATCACCAACGGTGTCGAGCTCGATGCCGATGAGTGCGGTGAGGTACTTGCGGCCGTCGCCAACCACCATCGCCTCTTTGACGAACGGCGACGCCTTGAGGGTGTTTTCGATCTCGCTGGGCGAGATGTTCTTTCCGCCTGACGTGATGATGATGTCCTTCATGCGGTCGACGATCTTCACGTGGGTGCCGTCGACCCATTCGCCGACGTCACCGGTCTTGAGCCAGCCGTCGTCGGTCATGGTCTCGGCGGTCTTGTCGGGCTTGTTCCAGTAGCCGGCGAACACACCGTCGTGGCTGGTCTGAATTTCGCCGGTGTCGTCGTCGATACGCAGGCCGATGCCCGAGTACGCCTCGCCCACCGTGCCCAGTTTGAGGCGACCGGGGAAGTTACAGGTGGCGACCGCTGCGTTCTCGGTCATGCCATACAGCTCGTACACCTCGATACCGATGCCCATGAAGAAGGCAAGGACCTCGGGGGCGATCGGCGCCGCACCTGATGCAGCTCGCCGACAATGGCGCAGACCGATCTTCTCCTGCATGGCCCGGAAGATCAGCGGGTAGAAGATCGCGTTGAGCATCCGGCTCTTGCCGGTGTGGCTCCCGTTGTTGGCCACCTTGGCCTCACCGATGGAGTTGGCGGCCTTGAGGCCCAGGTCGAGCCAGGCCTTCTTGAAACGGGAGGCGTCGCCGCTGCGGATGATGACGCTCGCGTGCAGCCGCTCCCAGATCCGGGGAACGGCGAAGAACAGCGTGGGCTGGATCTCTCGGAGGTTCTGCGGAACGGTTTCGATCGATTCGGCAAAGTTGAGCGTGGGTCCGCCGGCCAGCATGGTCCAGGTAGAGAAGATTCGCTCGGCCACGTGGCAGAGCGGCAGATAGGTGAGGATCTGGTCGTTTTTGTTTGGGGCGGTGCCGTCGGGGTAGGCCGCGGTTTCGTTGATGACCTTGTCCATCGCGAACATCGAGTTCTTGTTGGTGAGCATCGCACCCTTGGGTGGGCCCGTGGTCCCTGACGTGTAGACCAACGTCATGACGTCATCGTCTTCGGCCGAAGCCATACGCTCGGCTACCGCGTTGGGGTTGGCTTGGCGATGCTCGCGGCCCATCTCGAGGAAGGAATCCCAGAAGAGCAGGCGCTCGTCGGTTGCATCGGCGAACCCGCGGGCCTCGACGTAGATGATGGTTTTCATCGCGTCGATCTCGGCGGGATCGATCTCGAAGACCTTGTCGACTTGTTCCTGGTCTTCACCAAGGTGAACCTTGGATCCGGAATCCTTAAGCAGGTAGCTGACTTCAGCGGCGGGGTTGGTGGGGTACAGGCCAACGGTGATTCCGCGGACCGCAACGGTGGCGATATCGAGGATCAACCACTCGGGGCGGTCCTCGGCGTGGATCGACACCCGGTCGCCAACCTCGACCCCGAGAGCAAGAAGGCCATGCGCTGCGGTTTCGATGAGGTCCCAGGTCTCGGCCCAATCGAACTCGCGCCAGATGCCGTAGTCCTTCGCACGCATCGCGACGTGGTCGGGCGAGTTGTCGGCCCAACCCTTGGCGAGGGACGCGACAGTCGTTGCGCCTCTGCTGGTACTCGAAGGCGACACTCGCTCTTCGGTGACTGACATGATCCCCCCAGATATTTTCATTCGTGTGCCTTAGCACCGTAGACCCAGAAAGCCGAGTCTGCGAAAACATAGTTGCCCGGATGCAGGGGCAAACTCAAATCATTGGTTCGTTTGCCGTATCGAAGCCGCCCGACCCACCAGCTATTCGGGCTGGTCACGTCGCGCGTGAGGGGTCATTACGGCCAAGGGGACCGAGATATCGAACAACTCGGTCTCCACGGTTGCGATTCTTCTGCCCCGCTGCACGGCATCTTTCGGTGGGGTGCAGCGATCACCCAGGAAGGCCGCCGTTGCATCGAGATCGGGGCTCACCAGGGCCAGGCCCCAGAAGGTGGCCGGCCCCTCCCCTTGATCCCCCACGACGCCGATCATTTCGAGAATCGTCGAGCCGGCCCAGAAGAAGGTCTGCTGGCGCTCCGAGGATCCGAGGTTGAACGTTCGGGTGCGGCGAGCGGCAAGACCAGAACGTTCAAAGGCTTCGATGGTGCGCTCGATGTTTGGCGTAGCGATGACCAGGTGGTCGATGCGATCGATGCCGTTGGGATGTTCGGATTCTGCGGGTCCACTTACCCTGGGCGCGGCCACGCCGGCCAGGCCGTCGAGGTCAGAACCGTCAACCGCAATGTCGGTGAGATGCCACCGGCGGATTCCGCGCCGGTCAGACTCCGGGGCCTCGTCGGCCGAACCCGATCCGACAAACCGAAACACCACGCCGTCGAGAACCATGCGGTCTTCGGCGACAGCAAAGCCCGCCGCCGCCCAGGCGTCGGCATCATCGGCGATCTCGAGAACCGTCAGCGCACCCGCATCACTGTCGACACGCTGGCCTTTTGAATCAGCGGACATAAAGCCAAGCGTAGGCGCTGGCTCTGGTGGACGCTGGCTCGTCGCCCGAGCGAGCCCGTCTAGGACGCTCGGCGGAGGGGTTCCGGTTTCTGAGTGGTGTCGAGGAGGTCGGTGACCAGAGCAGCCACCGCGCTGCGCTCGGACCGTTGCAGGGTGACGTGACCAAACAGACCATGGCCTCGTAGCGCCGTGACGACCGAGAGGATTCCGTCGTCGCGACCGACCCGCAGATTGTCGCGCTGGGCGACGTCGTGGGTGAGCACAACCTTGCTGCCTTCACCCACCCGACTCAGCGCGGTGAGAAGCACCGAGCGCTCCAGGTTCTGCGCTTCGTCGATGATGATGAAACTGTCGGTGAGCGTGCGCCCGCGGATGTGGGTGAGCGGCAACACCTCGATGAGTTCGCGTTCGCGCACTTCATCGATCACCACCGGTGAGGCAATCGCGTCGAGGGCATCGCCAACCGCGTCGCCCCAGGGCGACATCTTCTCGTCGCCGTCCCCGGGCAGGTAGCCGAGATCCTGGCCGCCCACCGCGTAGAGCGGACGGAACACCAGCACCCGGCGTTGCACCTGCTGTTCGAGAACCGCATCGAGTCCGGCGGCAATGGCCAGAATCGACTTTCCGGTGCCGGCCTTGCCGCCCAGGCTCACGATGCCCACGGTGGGGTCGGCGAGCAACTCAAGAGCAAAGCGCTGTTCGCTACTGCGACCCCGCACGCCAAAGACCTCTCGGTCAGCGTTTATCTTTTGCGCCCAACCGTCGCTGCGAACCCGTACGAGCGCTGATTGCGACTCACCAGCTTCGAGGACGAGGCATGCATTGACATGGAAAGCGGAGCCGGCCTCGCCGTCGTCGAGCTCATCGATCGCGACCTCGCCATTCTGGTAGAGCTCATCGATGACTTCGGCGGCCACCGGCACATTCTCGACGCCGGTCCAGTCGGGCTCACGAACAACCTCGCCGCGGTACTCGTCGGCTTCGATGTCGAGAAGGGAGGCCTTGAGCCGCATCGGCAGGTCCTTCGACAGGAGCACCACCTCGCGTCCCTCGTTGTGCAGAGCCTTGGCCACCGACAGGATTCGCGAATCGTTGGATCCGTCGATGAGCGACTCCGGCATCCCGGCGCCATCTTTGTGGTTGAATTCGATACGCACGGTTCCGCCATGGGCATTGACCACGGCGCCGACGAGCAGGTCGCCGTCCTCGGTGCGGATCCGCTCGAGTTCGCGAAGCACCATGCGGGCCGCCCAACCGAGTTCGGGGTGATGCCGCTTGGCCTCGAGCTCGTTGATGACCACGATTGGAAGCACCACCTCGTGTCGGCCGAATCCTGCAAGAGCCGTCGGTTCGGCAAGTAGTACAGAGGTGTCCAGGACGTAGGCGGTAGCGGAGATCATCGTTGGCGATTCCATCTTGTGTCGGTGGTCTTTTCCGTTGTGGTTGCTGGCTTGGAGTTGTTCTTACAGCCCTTTTACGAGCCCGAGCGCAGCATGGAAGTCAGTTCACGAAGAATCTGTCTTCTGGAAATAGTTTCGACATCTCAGGGGTTAAACCTAATAACAGAATCACGGGGAGTATCCCTCACGATCTTGCTGCCGTCATCACGAGCTTCGGCTCCGGCACAAGGAACCCATCAGGCCAGCTTCGGGCCACCTTCTACCCTCCAGAAGATGCCCGAAGCCTGGCCGATGAGGTTGGGAGAGACCGGGTCGCACCTTGAAAGGAACCTCATGCGGCACAACATCTCAGACCACGGTTCATACAACAGCTTCGGACAGACCAACGCCGAAGCCCCACAGCAGAAGAACGCTCCGGAGAGTCGGTCCTTTGGATGGACCCTGGGTGTGTTCCGGAACATGACCATCGGCGTGCACTGGAGCCTCTTTGTCTTTGGCTTCCTGGCCATCGCCAACCTGGCTGGAGTCATCCTGCCGACGTTTGTTCCCGGCTACAGCTCCACTGTCTACCTGGCGGTCGCTGCTCTGGGCACCCTCGGTTTGTTCGGCTCCATCCTGCTGCACGAACTTGGCCATGCGATTGTGGCCCAGCGTGCCGACGTTGAAGTCGACGGCATCACGCTTTGGTTGCTGGGCGGCGTCGCCCGCCTCAAGTCCGAAGCCCAAACCGCCGGCGATGCCTTCCGTATCGCCGCAGCGGGTCCTGCCGTTTCGGTGGCCTTGGCGGTCGTCGGTGGCGCAGCCGCTGGAGTACTCCAACTCGGAGGCGCTTCGAGCATCGTGGTTGCACTGTTCGGCTACCTCGGACTCATCAACCTCGGACTTGCGGTCTTCAACCTCATTCCGGCGCTCCCCCTCGACGGTGGGCGAATCGCCCAGGCGTACCTGTGGCACCGGGACGGGAACCGACACGACGCAACCATTTCGGCTGCCAAGCTCGGCCACAGCATTGGCTGGGTCGGCGTAGGTCTCGGACTCGTGCAGCTGTTCGCTGGAGTCGGCTCCGGACTTTGGACCATCCTCATTGCCTGGTTCGTCATGCGAGGCGCCACCGGCGAGCGCAAGGCTGCCGAGCGGGAGAAGCGCAAGGAAATGAACCCGCCGATCTGGCCCAACTTCTTTGATCGCTTCGATCAGGGTTCGGGCCCCGGCACTCCCCAATCCCCCAACCGCCATCCCTGGCTCGGTGAGCCAATCCCAGTGAAGAGCTGGGAAGAGAACCACCGATAGCCAGCAACCACTCGGCTTGCATCCGGCTCCCAGAGACGGATGCAAGCTAACGGCGTTTCCGGGAAGTTCCCCAAAGCGCTGTAGGGCGGAGAGCGCCAGCTCGGAGCCCGAGACCAAATGGGCGACGTGCCCAGGGAACGCTAGGAAGTTCCCCAAAGCGCTGTAGGGCGGAGAGCGCCAGCTCGGAGCCCGAGACCA
>CAZGVQ010000133.1:0-8547 GCA_964529355.1 uncultured Acidimicrobiales bacterium | reverse complement strand
CCATCACAGTCTTCGCTGCGCCACCGCCATCGCGGAGCTGCTCGGCCACGAGCGACCGACCTGGCGCGATGCCGCCGACCGTCTGGCCGCCGTCATCCGTGACCACCCGGAGGCCTTCGCTCCCAAGCATCGCTGGGCCATGGACTGGTACTACCCGGTGCTGTGCGGCGCGCTCACCGGCGACGAGGGCCGGGCACATCTGGCCTCGCGAAGCGAAGCTTTCATCATGGAAGACAAGGGTGTGCGTTGCGTGAGCGACCGACCCTGGGTAACCGCCGCCGAAACCTGTGAGTGTCTCATGGCCTACCTCACGGTCGGCGACACCGAGTACGCCACCGAGCTGTTCCGTTGGGCCCAAACGCTCCGCGACACCGATGGGCGCTACTTTACCGGGCTGGTCTATCCACAACTCGAACACTTCCCGGGCGGCGAGCGCAGCACCTACACCTCAGCCGCAGTCATCCTCGCGGCCGACGCCCTCGCCGAAGCCTCACCAGCCTCCGGCCTGTTCTCAAAACACGAGAACCTCCCAGAAGTCCTCGACGTCACCGACCGAGTACAAAACCTGGACTGACTTTCTGGTTAGAGCTGGTCTAGGAGCCAGCCTATTCCTGCGCCTATTGGGATGATGAGGATGGCGACTATGGCCACGATGAGGGCGATGACCGCGAACACCCTTGATTGGTCTTTGGGGGGATTTCCGCAGCGTCCGATGGTTTCATAGAGCGCATTGAGCGGCGCCTCGAGACTCAGTTGAATGCGACGGCTGGCGATGCCGGCGCCCTGAAGGATGACCCACGCTGCCACTGCGAGGAGCAGAAACAGGATGGCGATGAAGATCGTACGGGTTATCCAGTTGGTCACCGCGGCGCCGACAGCGCTGACGATGACGTTGATGACCGTGGACAACACGGCACCACCGAGTAGGAACGTGGGCAGTGCCAACGGATTGCGTTTGTAGCCCTCGCGTAGTCGCTCGGCCTGCACCCGGGCACGAACGATCATCTGGCGATCGGGATCGTCGATAAGGGTGGCTGCCTCGCGCCGGGCGTAGAGCTTTCGGAGATTGTCGATCACCGAGCCCACGTGGCTGCGGATAATGAACCGGGTCACCAGCTGCACGAGAAACTGGGCGATCGGGGCCACGAATCCGAGGCTGCTGAAGTTGATGCCGCGATCGCCGTTGCGGTCGAGTACCTCAAGCGCCCGCATCACCGTGGTGTGGGCCGCCTCGAACCGTTCGGGGTGGCCCAGCGGACGCTTCGAGGCAATCTCGAGAATGATGTCGCCGTCGACTTCGCTGGATGCCCCGATAGCGCTGAGCAGGTCGGCCGCCGCCTCGCCGTCGCTCTTTCGTAGCGTCAGAAACGCATCGAATGTCTCGTCGAGTTCATCGAGTACCAGGCCCGAGCCATCGTCATCGGCGACCGTGGCGTTGTCGAACTCCTCAGCTGTCATTCCACCCGTGGGGGTCTCGTCTTTCGAGCCGAACTTCACGATCGCAAACGTAGTTCAGGAAGTTCGTTGCAACACACGAAGGGATCCGACCTGTCGTGTCTCGACGTAACGGCCGGACTCGATCGCTGGCAGGTAGATCTGCTCGTAGGGAGGGCGTCCTCCGTCGGCCGGATCGGGGAAAACATCGTGAATACAAAGGGTGCCTCCCACCGCGACATGGGGTGTCCAGCTCTCGAAGTCGAGCCTGGCCGGCTCCTCGCCGTGGCCGCCGTCGATGAACAACAGCGAGAGCGGAGTGGTCCACACCGGCCCCAGGGTGGGCGAGTCGGCCACCATGGCAATGACGGTGCCCTCGAGATCGGCGTCGTGGATGGTGCGCCGAAAGATCGGCAGGGTATCCATCTTTCCGATTTCGGTATCGACCAGATCCGGCTCGTGGTGCTCCCAGCCAGCCTGGTTCTCCTCAGACCCGCGGTGATGATCGACCGCGAACAACACGCGTTGCAGCTGCTTGGCCGCAGCACCGATGTAGACCGAGGATTTCCCGCAGTAGCTACCGACTTCAAGCATCGGCCCGTCGACTGCAACCGCCCGAGCTGCGTCGTACAGCGCCATGCCTTCGTCGGGAGGCATGAATCCTCGGGCGGCTTCGGCAAACGCTCTAAGTTCTGGGTCCACTGCGACAGGTTATGTCGCCGGACTGTGGTTACGCCGCTTTGCGAGCCGCAGTGCGGGAAGCCGATTGCGGGACCGGCGGAACTGCGCTGACGTCCTCGAGTGCGAGGTCGACCATGGTTTCGGTTGCGCGGTCGCCGGGTGCATTCCACATGAGCTTTTCGAGCACGAAGAATTTGATCACCCACAGCACACCGAACGCTGCCAGGTTGGCCGCATACACCACGAACTGGTTGTCGAAGTTTGCGGTGGCCCACCCCACCATGAGCGTTGAAACGACGAGGCCGAGGAGCGCCATGGCCCAGAACGGAGCCACCTCGCTGCTGATGCTGTTGGGCCCGGTCTGTTCCCAGACCCACTTCCGACTGAGGAGGTAGGCGGGGATCGTGGAGATGGTTACCGACACGGCATTGGCGGCGATGCCTGGCCATCCGAGCACCGTATGAAAAACGAACAGGAGCAGGAGTCCGTTCACCACATTGATGCAGGTGACGCCCGTGTAGCGCAGCAGCTTCGGCCCGTAGGCACGTAGCATGCGTAGAAACGCATGCGGGGATTTCGGCATTGCCTCTGACCCTAGCTGCACCCTGAAAGAGTCGGCGGTTTCGAATCCACCAATAACCACAACCACCCCTTTTGCAACAGTTCCGTCATAATTCGCCCGCCGATCGACCCACTTTTGCCGGAATTCGTGGGTCAAACGGTCCAACCGCGGGTCGGTTTCGGCGGGAGAACGACCAGACTGTCTTGGTGAACCGCACCGCGACGTTTGTATCTCCTGTGGTCTTCGCCTTCGCGCTGCTCATCCTTTCGGCGTGCGGGAACGACACGCTTTCATCCACCGAATCCGCGTCGGTCACGCTCCCACCCGCGACGGTGGCTACGCCCCCCACCACTCAACCCGCACCGGCCACGACCTCCACGCCAGCTACCTCGACCCCCGCAAGCGACGAGGCACCGGCCTCGACCGCCGCGCCCGCGCCTACCACTTCGACAACAGCGCCGCCGGCGACCACCACACCCCCGGGACCGACACGGATCAGCCTGCGTTTGGTCGGGTCCTATGACGAACCACTCGATGCAATCGCCCGGCAGGGCGACCCGTTGTTCTATCTCCTCGAACGCGACGGACGCGTGGTGCCCATCGACCCCGCCACCGGTACCGCCAATCGGGCAATACTCGACATCTCAAGCGAGGTCACCACCAACGCGGAGCGCGGACTTCTCGGCGGCACGTTTTCGCCCGATGGGTCGGCCTTGTATCTGCACTACAGCGACCGATCCGGCGATACGCAGCTTCACCGGTGGAGCGTCGACGCATCGGGCCGGGTCGACGCGAACTCGCGCACGCCACTGTTCTCCCTCGAGCAGCCCTTCGGAAACCACAACGGTGGGCAGGTGGCCTTCGGACCCGACGGATTGCTCTACCTCGGCCTCGGTGACGGCGGCGCCGCCGACGATCCGCTGAATTCCGGTCAGGACACCTCCACCGCACTGGGGTCCATCCTCCGATTCGACCCGAGTGGTGGCGACCCGTACATCATCCCGGCCGACAATCCTTTCGCCGACGGCGGCGGGGTGCCCGAGATATTCCTGTGGGGTATCCGTAACGCCTGGCGGTTCTCGTTCGATAGCGCGACCGGCGACCTGTGGATCGGCGACGTCGGGCAAAACGCGATCGAGGAGATCACCGTGTTGCGGGCAGCCGACGGCGGCGGCGTCGGCGCAAATCTGGGCTGGCGACTTCGCGAGGGCAACCAGGCCTTCGCCGGCGCGGAACCCAGCGGCCACGTAGGGCCGATCCACGAGTACGGGCACGCCGGCGGGAATTGCTCGGTTACCGGTGGCTACGTCTACCGGGGCGACGCGATTCCTGCGCTCAACGGAACCTATGTTTACGCCGACTACTGCGTTGGCGAGCTGGTGACGGTGGACCAGTCGGGCACAGCCACTCCCCTGGGCCTGGTAGTCGACGGCCGCAACGTGGTGTCCTTCGCCGAAGACGCTGACGGCGAGCTGTACGTGATTTCTCAGACGGGTCAGCTGTTCGAACTCGTGGTCGTGGAAGGCTAAGCACCCGTGTCCAAATCATCCCCTCGACTTCTGGCGTTCGGTCTCGCGTTGAGCCTTCTCGCGGCCTCGTGCGCCACCGGCGAACGACCCGAGCTCGTCGAGGCCCCGGCAACCGAATTCGAACTCACCGAGCGAACCGTCGAATCGGGAGCGGCTCCCGCCAGCTCCTCCCCGACGTCGACCGTCGCACCGGCCCCGGCCACCTCGGTCGCGAGCGCTCCGGCGACCCCGGCCCCCACCACCGTTCCGCCCACCACGCTTCCCCCGGTGCCACAACGACCGGTGGCCCCCGAAGATCCCGTCGAGCTCGCCTCGGTCATCGTGGAATCCGAACGGGCAATTCGAGAACCAGGAGCCGACCCGCTCAGCCTGGTCGACATCGCCCATCGCCAACAGGTGGCCTACCGCCTTCTCGGGTCGTCCCCCGAACTCGACGCCGCGGTGTTCGACAACCTGCCCGACGACCTCAAACCCATCGTCGAACTCAATATTGCCTCCCGTCGCGAGTTCCGAGGGATGCACAGCGACGCCAGCCTGTCGAGCAATGTCCCAGCATGGGAGATCATTCCGCCTGCGCCGGCCGATGATCTGTTGCGGTTCTACCAGGACACCGAAGCCGCCACCGGCATCGAGTGGGAGTACCTCGCCGCAATCAACCTGGTCGAGACCCGCATGGGCCGTATTCGAGGTCTCAGCACCGCGAACGCACAAGGTCCAATGCAGTTCATCCCGGCCACCTGGGCCGACTGGGGCGAAGGCGATATCAACAACCCTGCCGACGCCATCATGGCAGCCGGCCGCTACCTCGATTTTCGCGGCGGCCCCGAAGACATGGACGCAGCGCTCTGGGGCTACAACAACTCCGACCGCTATGTGCGCGGCGTGCAGGCGTACGCCCAAGTCATGCGCGACGACCCGCAGGCGTTCTTTGGCTACTACCACTGGCAGGTGTACTTCCTCACCGACCAGGGAACACTCTGGCTCCCCGAGGGCTACCTGCAAACCGAGTCCACGCCGGTCGCCGAATACCTCGCCGAGCACCCCGAATCGGCGCCGCGGTAACACCGCTACGGCGGCGAGATCGTGTTCCACGTATTGCCATAGAGTGGCAATTTCATACTGTGGGCTATCCAGCGGCCACGGCAACGACGATAGTCAGGAAGCAAAGGGGCACCAATGACTCGTATGACACCCAGTGAAGCATTTGTGGAGACCATGGTTTCCCATGGCGTCGACACCGCGTTCGGAATCATGGGCTCAGCCTTCATGGACGCGATGGATATCTTCGCGCCCGCCGGTATTCGCCTCGTGCCGGTGGTGCACGAGCAGGGTGCCGCGCATATGGCCGACGGCTACTCACGCGTTTCGGGACGCCACGGCGTGGTCATCGGCCAGAACGGGCCCGGAATCTCCAACTGTGTCACCGCTATCGCCGCCGCATTCTGGGCCCACTCGCCCGTGGTGATCGTGACGCCTCAGACCGGCACGATGGGCATCGGACTCGGCGGATTTCAGGAGGCCAACCAGCTTCCGATGTTCGAGGAGTTCACCAAGTACCAGGGTCATATCAACAACGAGCGCCGGATGGCCGAAATCACCGCCCGCTGCTTCGACCGGGCGCTGTCAGAGATGGGCCCCACCCAGCTCAACATTCCTCGCGACCGGTTCTACGGCGACATCGACGTCGAGATCCCCGAGCCGATGCCACTCGACCGGGGCGCCGGCGGCGAGAAGTCCCTGGCTGCGGCCGCCGAGATGCTGGCCAGCGCCGAGTTTCCGGTGATCCTGTCGGGCGGAGGTGTGGTTATGGGCGACGCGGTTCCGGACTGCGTGGCACTTGCTGAATTCCTCGGTGCCCCGGTGGTCAACTCCTACCTGCACAACGATTCGTTCCCGGCATCGCATCCGCTCTGGTGTGGCCCGCTCGGATACCAGGGTTCCAAGGCTGCGATGAAACTCATCAACAAGGCCGATGTGGTGTTCGCGCTGGGCACCCGCCTTGGACCGTTTGGCACCCTGCCCCAGCACGACATGGACTACTGGCCCGCCGACGCCAAGATCATTCAGGTAGACGCGGATCACACCATGCTCGGCCTGGTGAAGAAGGTGTCGGTGGGTGTGCACGGCGATGCCGGTGCCGCTGCACGCGACATCCTTGGGCGCCTCCAGGCGCTCGACACCAGCGAGATTGCGTGTCTCGCCAACCGTGACGAACGGGCTACCACCGTCGCAACCGAGAAGCAGGCGTGGGAAGACGAGCTCGACGCCTGGACCCACGAGACCGATGACTTCAGTCTCGAGGCAATCGCCGAGGCCGAAGGCGAAGCCGGCGACTGGCTCCACCCCCGACAGGTGCTTCGCGAACTCGAGAAGGCCATGCCCCCTCGAGTGATGGTGTCTACCGACATCGGCAACATCAACTCGGTTTCCAACAGCTATCTCCGCTTCGAAGAGCCACGCAGCTTCTTTGCGGCGATGTCGTGGGGCAACTGCGGCTACGCCCTCCCGACCATCATCGGCGCAAAGGCTGCCGCCCCCGACCGACCAGCAGTGTCCTACGCAGGCGATGGCGCCTGGGCGATGAGCATGGTCGAGGTCATGACCGCAGTGCGGCACAACATTCCCGTGACTGCGGTGGTGTTTCACAACCGACAGTGGGGCGCGGAGAAGAAGAACCAGGTCGACTTCTATGGCCGACGCTTCGTGGCCGGCGAGCTCGACGGCGGCGAGAACTACGCCGAAATCGCAGAGGCTATGGGCGCCAAGGGCGTGCGAGTCGACAAGATCGACAACGTTGGAGCGGCCCTCACCGACGCCATCAATGCGCAGATGAACGACGGTGTCACCACCGTCATCGAGATCATGTGCACCAAGGAACTCGGCGACCCGTTCCGCAAAGATGCACTCTCGACTCCGGTACGCCATCTCGCCAAGTACAAGGACTACGTCTAGCCGGCAGCCCCGGCGAGTTGCTTCGGCTACTCGTCTGGGGCAGCGGTTTCGGTCATGGCGACCGAGGTGTCACTACCCAGTTCGGCCTTGATACCTGCGAGGGCCGCCGTCTTTGCCGAGGCATCCCCGAAGTACTGCGCAAGCTTGGCGTCGGCTCGGTCGCCAAACAGAATCTCTGCGACCTCCCTTAGCCCTTCGCTGTCGCGGTAGGCGTCTTCGCGAACGACCAGCTCGATCTTCGAGCGACGCCGCATGAAGTCTTCGAGTCGGGTGATCATCTCGGTGTGGGCCGCCTGGTGAAGTTCAACCCGGAGGTAGTCGGCGCTGTCCATGATGTCCTCGCCCATCGCCGGGTCCTCGCGAATCGCCTCGAGCATGGCGAAGGCTCGCTGGCCATACCGACGCCAAAGCCGATCGGACAGTGGTTCGATATCGGCGTGGGGGCGAAGGTCGTCGAGGCCCATAAGCCGAGCCTCGCGATAGAACTCTTCGCGCATTTCGGCCGGCGGCTCTCCGTACCACTCGCCATCGTCCTCATCGAGCTTGATGCCGAGCGCTTCGACCTCGGCGGCCACTTCTTCTCCGACATTGAGACAGTCGGTGAGTTTGCCGCCGAAGATCGACACGACGTTCAGAACCGCATCTCGTTCGATCTCGTGCTTGCGCGAGAGCGACGTCCAGTCGACGTCGGTCTGATCGTCGCCGTCGTTGTTGACCACTAGCGGCCGCACACCACTGCGCTCGGCGATGATGTCGTCGATGGTCAGCGGGTTCTCGAGGTCGAGTCGGGCGTTGATCTGGCCGAGAAGGAAGTTGCGGTCCTCGTCATCAACCGCGGTATTGGGATCATCGACCCGATTGTCGGTGGTGCCGATAACCGACCGGTTCCCCATGGGGATCACATAGAAGAGGCGCTGTGTATCGTCGAAGAAGGCCAGTACCCGCTCGTGTTTGGTGAGCTGTGGCACCACCAGATGGATTCCCTTCGAGTACACGATGCGGTGGTCGGTACGAAGGTTCCAAGATTGGTTGAGACCGTCGATGAAGGGGCCGGCAGCGTTGATGATGATGTCGGCGGTCGCGCTGAAGGTTCGTCCGGTTTCGCGGTCGACCATGTTGGCCTTCCACTTGCCGTTCTCCCTCTCGGCCGAGGCCAGCTCGACATAGTTTGCCGCGGTGGCACCGGCCTTGATCGCGGACCGCACGAAGCTGAAAACAAATCGGGCGTCGTTGTCCTTGAGGTACGCATCGGAGTACTCGATACCGCCGCGAACCGCTTCGGTGTTGATGATCGGCTCAACGTCTTCGATCTTCTTGGCCGAAAGGTGCCGGGGTGGTTTGGTGGCAAAGGAGCCGATGCCCCAGTAGGCGAGCGTGCCGAGACTGGCC
>CAZGVQ010000132.1:3335-8562 GCA_964529355.1 uncultured Acidimicrobiales bacterium | reverse complement strand
GGTTCGGCCATGGTCGCGGATCCGGCGGACCTCGCTGACGAGGTCGGGGTTCTGGGAGATGACCATGCCGCCGTCGCCGAAGCCCCCGAGGTTCTTGCCGGGGTAAAAACTGAAGCACGCAGCATGGCCGATGGTTCCCACGGGCATGCCATCGGTGGTTCCAAGATGGGCTTGTGCGGCGTCCTCGATGACGATGAGGCCATCGTTTCGCCAGGCGATCAGGTGCTCGGCCGGCACGATGTGGCCGTACAGATGCACCGGCAGCACCGCCCGGGTGGCCGAGGTCTTCACCGCGGCGACGGTGTCGGGCGTGAGCAGCAGCGTCGACGGATCGACGTCGGCCACGACAGGGGTCGCACCGACGTGCACCACGGCCTCCGCGGTGGCGATGAAGGTCATGGCGGGCACGATCACTTCGTCACCGGGACCCACACCCAGCGATCGCAGGGCAAGGGAGAGTGCGTCGGTGCCCGAGCCGCAGCCCGCGCCGGCGCCGGTTTGGTGGGCTTCGCCAAACGCTTCTTCGAATTGTGCAACGGTCGGACCGCCAACGAAGGCGGTGTTCTCGATGGCGGTCCTGACCGCCAGGTCGAGCTCGTCCCGGATGGAGGCGTGAAGCCGCTTGAGGTCGAGGAATGGCACGTTCTTAGCGGTACTCATGGTGTTAGAGCTTTCTTCCTGGGTTTCCGACGATGGTTGCCCCGGCGGGGACGTTGCTGGTCACAACTGCTCCGGCGCCAACCATGGCGCCCTCGCCGATCTCGATGCCGGGGAGCAGGATCACCCCTGCGCCGATGGTGGCGCCCTCGTGAAGATGAACGCCCTCAAGGCGATCCTTGGAGTCGGCACGATTGGGATACTTGGAGTTGGTGACGGTGACGCCCGGTCCAAGCCAGACGCCTTCTTCGAGCACGCTGAACTCGGGCACAAAGCAGCGGGAATGTAGACGAACACCGTCGTTGAGCGTGACGTGATGCTCGACGATCGAGTGGCTCCCGACCGAGACGTTCTCGCCGAAGGTGCACTCTTCGCGAACGAGGGCGCCATGGCTCACGTGCAGCCCAGCGCCAAAGGTGGACCCGCGGTAGACCACGCTGTGGCTTCGACAGATCGCCTTGCCAGCGAAGGCTGGCGCCGGCAACGACTCCTGGTCGAGGCCAATGACCGAGAAGGCACCGATGGTCATCTCGTCGTTGCGGACGATGTCGTCGGCGACGATGGCTGAGGGATGGATCACGCTGCTACCTCGCCGAATCCGTCTGCGGCGCCTGGAAGAGCGGGTCGAGAAGGCAGCTCGGTGGGCGTGATGTCCACGGGCTTTCCGTTCATCAGGGCCGATTCTTGAATGGCGGTAAGCACCTTCACCACCTCGAGGCCATGACGGCCATCGGTGGGTACCGAGGTTCCTTCGGTAGCGGCTTGTCCGAACGCTTCGATCTCGGACAACAACGGCTCGCGCATCGCGATTCGCGGAATCATGATGTCACCGGCACGGGTCCGCCACTGGAAGTCGCCGAGGCTTTCGTACTCGCCGAGGCCTTCGCTACGAGCGACGCCGCTGTCGACCATCCAGAGCGGCTGATCGGCGCTGATGTCGTTGAAGATCGCCATTTTCTCGTCGCCGACCACGGTCATCAGCCGGGTCTTGCGGGGGTCGATCCAGCTCACATGGAGGTTGGCGCCTACGCCCGACGGATAGGTGAGGCTGGCGAAGCAGACATCATCAATGCCCTGCTGAATAAACGAGAATCCCTTCGCGGTTACCTGCGCCGGGGTCTCGCCGAGCAGGAAGTTCATGATCGAGATGTCGTGCGGAGCGAAGTTCCACAGGGCGTTGGTGTCGCGCCGAATTCGTCCCAGCGACAGCCGCTGGCTGTAGAGATAGGTGACATCACCGAGGTCTCCACTATCGATCCAGCCCTTCAGATGATGCACCGGGGCGGAATACAGAAACGTATGGCCGACCATGAGGACCAGCGCTCGAGCATCTGCCTCACGGTTGAGGGCTTCGGCATGCTCGACGGTCTCGGCCAGTGGTTTCTCGACCATGAGATGCCGGCCCGATTCAAGGATCTGCATGCCGAGCGTGAAGTGGGTGCTGGCCGGCGTTGCGAGAACCACGGCCTCGACCGACTCGTCGCCAAGAACGTCGTCGAGCGAAGACCACGTCTGGATTCCCGGATGTTTCGAGGTGGCGAGTGCCCGGCGCTCCTCATCGGGGTCACAGACCCCGATCAGGTTGGTGGTTTCTGCCATGCCCACGTTCCGGGTGAGGTTGACGCCCCAGTAGCCGAAGCCGATGACGGCGGTTCCGATGGGGTTGCTCATGAGTCCCTCTTCTGTGTCGGGGTTGTCTGGTTGGTCGTGTCGTGCCGGGTTGGCAGCGCATCCTCGATCATCGACGTCACAAACCCGGCGCCCCAGTTGAGGTGCATGGTGGGGAACGCCGCGATGAGTGCGGCCCGGGAGTGGCCGGGTGCCATGTCTGCGCCGAATGCGGTTGTTGGGGAGTCATTGGCGGCCTGACCAGCGCGAGCGGCCGCCGCAACGCAAAGTCCGCCATAGGCCAACCACGATGCTGTGGTGAGCAGCCTGAGTGGACGGTTGGCGGCAAGCGCGAGGGGAGTGACGGCGGTACCAACGGCAAATGCCGGGGCCACAAGGTGACGAGGCTTGGTGTGGCCGGGATGCTGACGGGCGACGCGCGCCTTCCACCGCCCGTAGTGCCAGAACTGGCTGCCCAGCGCTTTGAGGTTGGGCCGAGGTCGGTAGATCGATTCGACAGAAGGTTCGAACATGAGCACATGCCCGGCCTTGCGGATCCGGACGTTGATCTCATAGTCGGAGTTGCGGGCCAGTGATTCGTCAAACCCCCCGACGTCGAGGAGCACATTCCGGACATATGCCGGATGGCTGATGGTGTCGACCAGCTTGGGGACCGTCGCCATCCGATGGGCTGAGGCCATGCCGAACGGCGACACCATCGCCATGCCGATGGACTGGCTGGTGGGAGTGGTGCCGATGTGGTGGTAGCTACCGCCCACTCCAGCGGCGCCGGTCTCGTGAAGCACCTTGACCGATCGGCTGACGTAGTCGCTGGCCGGCACACCGTGCGAGGAGAACAGGCACACCACTTCACCCAGCCCTTCGCGAGCGCCAAGGTTGAAGGCCGCGGCAGCTGAGCCCACGGTGTTGTCGATGACTCGAAGCCAGGGCGAATCGACAGCGCGTTGATCGACGTACTCGCGTGAACCGTCGGTGGAGCCGCCATCGATCACCAGAACATCCAGAAGATCGAGCGGGTAATCCTGCGCGGCGAACGAATCGAGGCAGGACTCGATGGCGCCCAGCTCGTTAAGCATTGGCAAGGCAATGGTGACGATTGGATCGCTTCCGAGGATGAATTTCTCGGATTCCGCAGGGTTTTCGATCACGGGTTCCTGTCGGCCCACCGCATCGACAGTTGAAGCGCCGCTGCTGAAAGAAGTAGGGGGTCGGTGGGCCTAAATCTCGCAATGCTTCTGCACACGGGCAGCTCTTGGTCGATAGGAAAACGTTCGACTTCGATATCGAAGGAAATGCATGTCCGCCAGACGCCTTCTTCCCCCCGCTGTCGCCGCGCTCATCGTTGCGCTGCTGCTGTTGTCCTTTACTCCCGGAATCTCGTCGCCCGTCGACGCGGTCCCGGGCGACGCCGACAACGATGGAATCCCCGACATCGCCGACCTCGACGATGACGGCGACGGAATTCTCGACTCGTTTGAATTCGGCCCCTGCACGGGTGCAGAGATCGTCTGGAACCACAACGAAGATGAAGGACAGTCACAGGCTGCGTCGATTGAAGGGGCAAGCACCGGCTTCTTCACAAGCTCGACCGACATGAGCTTCGGTCCGGGTATTTTCGAGAACCCCGACAACGCCTACACGTATATTTTCGGCGGTGCTGACGCACCGGACTTCGCTGGGGCACAGGCCGCCGGCGACTACGTGCAGGTCTCGTTCACCCCGGCCGAGGCCCTCGAACTCATCAACGTTGGCTACGGGTTCTGGACCAACAATGCGGCCGACCCGACCTTTGGTTTGGGCAACTTTCAGATGGCCCTCGAGTTCGCCACGATGGCCAACTTCTCCGATGGAGCGGTGCTTCACCAGAACATCCAGGTGGGCAACATGCTCCCGGGTGGTTACCTGCTTCCCACCGTGCCCGCTCTCAACGTGCCCCTTGCTGGCGGAACCGAGTACTTCTTCCGGATCTACCTGTACGACCGTCAGAACTCCGATCCACAGAATCGGGTTCGGTTCGACGACATTTTCTTCCCCGTCGAAGTCCTTTCGACCTGCGAAATCGACTCGGATGGCGATGGCGTGCCGAACCATCTCGATATCGACGCCGACAACGACGGAATCCCCGACAACGTCGAGGCGCAGACCACCGAGGACTATGTGGCGCCACTGGTGGATGATCCAGCGACGCCTGCGAACGAAGCCGATACCGATGGCAACGGACTCAACGACGCCTATGAAACATCGCCCGGCGCAGGTGGCGGCATCACTCCGGTGAACACCGACGGTACCGACGACCCCGACTATTTGGATCTCGACAGTGACAACGAAGGTGGCCCCGACATTGTCGAGAGTGGCCAGGGCTTGGCCGAGGGCCCAGGAACACCGGGACAGGTTGATCCGACGACGGTGGGCGCGAACGGACTGTCGAATGATCCGGCGGCCGAGAACGCCGACGACTGGTCCGATGTAAGCGGCACCTTCTTCGACGACGCTGCGGGTGTGTTTACCGGCGCCGACGTCGACTCCGACACCAATGCAGCCGGCACCAATGCTGACCCCGCGGCCCAGGTTGATCTGAGCTATCGCGATACCGACGAAACAGTGCCGCCCCCGACAACCACCACAACGACCACGACGACGACAACCACCACGACAACAACTACGACGACGACCGTGCCTCCGACAACCACGGTTGTTCCTCCGACGACTACTGCGGCTCCAACGACGACGACTGCTCCGACCACGACCGTTGCGCCCACTACGACAGCGGCACCCACAACTACTGCGGCTCCAACGACAACGACCGCTCCGACCACAACGGTGACCCCCACGACCACCGTGGCTCCGACAACCACCGTGGCTCCGACGACCACCGTGGCTCCGACGACCACCGTGGCTCCGACGACCACCGTGGCTCCAACAACCACCGCGGTGGGCTCGG
>CAZGVQ010000132.1:0-3235 GCA_964529355.1 uncultured Acidimicrobiales bacterium | reverse complement strand
ACCACCGTGGCTCCGACGACCACCGTGGCTCCAACAACCACCGCGGTGGGCTCGGGTGCCGGTGATGGGACAGGAACCGGCTCGGGCGATGGAACCGGCGCCGGCAACCCCGGCCAGGTACTCGCATTCACCGGTGGCACTCAGTGGTTGCTTGCGCTCGCAGGACTCTCGCTGATCGTCGTTGGCCGCCTGACGGTCGCAACCAGCCGCCGCCTCCGAGACTTCGAATGAGCGTCCCGAGGTCTTAGCGAAGACAACCTTGGGCGGCCTGAAGGAGGGCGACCGCTCGGGGATCGCTGGCGATGCCGCCACCCATCTGGTTCATGACGTAGCCAAAAGCCATCCCGGTTGCGGGGTCGGCAAAGCCGAGCGACCCACCGGCGCCATAGTGCCCGAACGCGCCATCCCCGCTGAGCGTGAGCTCGTCGCTGTGCAGCATGAAGCCGTAGCCGAAGCGGGTCGGCAATACGAGCGAAGCATCGGGGCCGAAGGTGCGTTCGGCGCGCACGAGGTCGACGGTGTCAGCGTTCAACAGGCGCACCCCTTCAACTTCGCCGATGGTCGCCGCGTACATGCGGGCCACCGATGAAGCGTTGGTCACCCCGCCGGCCGCCGGAATCTCGCTCGCTCGAACCCGTCGGGTGTTGAACGGGTCGACGCCGTCGACCGGCGAAAACGCGCCATCCATCGAGAGGGCGCGGCCACCGTTGGTGCCGGGGCCGGCGATCCTGCGCATCAGGTCGAGCGCGTCGCCCTCGGGTCGTGGAGCCCCTCGCAGTCGGGCCACCCGCCACTCCTGGTCCTCGGGTAGGCCGATCCAGAAGTCGAGACCGAGCGGCGCAGCAATCTCTTCGGCGAAGAACGTTCCGAGGGTTCGGCCGTCGACTCTTCGGAGAACTTCGCCGGCGAGCCAGCCGTAGGTGAGCGCGTGATAGCCGTGTTGGGTACCGGGTTCCCAAAGCGGCGCCTGTGCGGCGAGCGCCTCCACCACCGGAGCAACATCGAGAATCTGGTCGAGGGAGAGCGGTGGGTCGGCATAGATCAGCCCGGCTTGATGGCTCAGTAGTTGGCCGACGGTGACGGCTTGCTTGCCTTCAGCGGCGAACTCGGGCCAGTACGTTGCAACCGGCTCCTCGTAGCTGAGTGTCCCGGCCTCGGCGAGCATCGCGATACAGATGGCGGTAGCGCCCTTGGTGGTCGAGAACACCACGATTGCCGATTCCTCACGCCATGGCTCTCCCGTCTTATGGTTCGCGCAGCCGCCCCACAGGTTGACCACCGGGTCGCCATCGACATAGAGGCACACCGACGCTCCGGTCTCGTTGCGATCGCGGAAGTTGTCGATGAAGGCCTCCGCCACCGGTTCGAAGCCTTCGCTCACTTCGCCGTGGACCCCGCCGTGCGCTTCCAACCATTCAGTCATGTCGCTGACAGTAGGTGGGTGGCTACAGCCGCCGAAAACCGGTACCAGACATCAGCCCGACCACTTGTACCCTTGGGTTTGTGAGAGCCACCCATGCGTCGATTCACCTCGACGCCATCGAGCACAACGTGAAGGTGTTTGGCGAACACCTGGCTGCGTATCCATGTGTGCACGGGGGAAGTCCCGAAATCTGCGCAGTGGTGAAGGCCGATGGCTATGGCCACGGGGCCGTGCCCGTGGCGTTGCGGGCCCTTCGAGCAGGAGCGACATGGCTGGCCGTTGCGCTTGTAGAAGAAGGAGTGCAGCTTCGCGATGCGGGCGTCGATGCCCCCATCCTGATTCTCTCCGAGCCTCAGCCCGAGCAGATGCATCTGGTGATGGCCAATAGCCTTCGACCCACGATCTACACCTCCGAAGGTCTCGCGGCCGCGGAGGCTGCCGCGGTGGCTACCGGAGAAGCCACGGCCGTGCACATAAACATCGACACCGGCATGGGGCGGGTGGGCGCATCGCCCGATTTCGCGGTGCCGCTTGCCAAGGCCCTCGAAGCCAACGATCAACTGATCCTCGAGGGCGTGTACACCCACTTCGCCGTGGCCGATGAGCCCGACAATCCGTACAACGGCCAGCAACTCGAGCTGTTCGAGAAGACCATGGCGGCCTTGGCCGCCGAAGGAATCGAGCCACCCGTGGTGCACACGGCCAACTCAGCCCTCGCAATGGATCATCCCGAAAGCTGCTTCACCATGATCCGGCTCGGCATCGCGCTGTACGGCCTCGCCCCCGACCCAACGTTCGGTGGTCGACTCGACCTACAGCCGGTGATGTCGCTTCACTCGAAGGTGTCGATGGCCAAGCGGGTGAAGGCCGGTCAACGACTCTCCTATGGGCTTCGTTATGAGGCGCCCAGCGATGAGACCATCGCCACCATCCCCATCGGTTACGCGGACGGGTACCGGCGCTACCTGTCGTCGGTGGGCGGCGAAGTACTCATCGGAGGCAAGCGACGCCCGCTGGCGGGAACGGTCACGATGGATCAGATCATGGTGTCGTGCGGCGATGACGACGTGGCCACCGGCGCACCAGTGGTTCTTGTCGGGCAGCAGGGTGCCGAGGAAATCACCATGTGGGACCTGGCAACAAAACTCGAGACCATCGCGTATGAGATGACGTGTCTCATCGGAACCCGGGTGCGGCGCGAGTACGTCTGACGTGGCCCGGATCTTTCTGATCGAGCCCTACTTCGGTGGATCCCATCAGTCGTGGGCGACCGGCTTTCAGCAACACAGCACCCACCAGGTGCACCTCATCACCCACGCGGGAAACTTCTGGCGATGGCGACTGCGGGGCGCAGCGGTAACCCTGGCCGAGCAGACCGAGCAGCTCTGCGCCGAGGTCGGCCAGCCCGATGTTCTACTGGTGAGCGAGTTCGTCAACCTGCCGGCGTACCTGGGCCTCGTTCGTCGGGTCGTCGGCGACCCCGAGGTCGTGCTGTACATGCACGAGAACCAGCTGTCGTATCCGTTGGGTCCCCAGCAGCAGCCTGACGAGGCGCTCGCGCTGGTGAACTGGGTGAGCATGGTGGCCGCCGACCGTATCTTCATCAACTCCCGGTTTCATCGCGACGAGCTCTTCACCGAGCTGCCAAAGCTCCTCAAGCGGGCACCCGACGAATCCCATGCGCAGCTTGTCGCCGAGGTTGAAGCCCGGACATCGGTGCTTCCGGTAGGGATCGAACTCGCGGACATCTCGCCACCGGTCGCAGGGCGGTACGGATCAGCTGATGGCCCGCTCGTGCTGTGGAGTCATCGG
>CAZGVQ010000131.1:0-8584 GCA_964529355.1 uncultured Acidimicrobiales bacterium | reverse complement strand
GCGCTGGAGCACAGGGTTTCGACGGCATGGTCGATGGCGCGGATACCACTCGACACCCGACGGTTGGGCTGGTTTCGCCGACTCCCACGGGCTCTCTTCCGACTGCCCAGCAGCCATCGTCGACGCCGAGGACCCCGCCATCCTGTATTACACGTCGGGCTCTACGGGTCCGCCCAAGGGTGTGACCCACGCGTCGCGCTCGCTGTGGGCCTGGTCGAACTCGGCCATCCACTGGCTCGGTCTCTCCCCCGACGAACGCATCTGGTCGCTCTCGCCGGACGTAACCGCCAGCTTTGAGGATGTCTCGAGTTGAAACGCCGCTTCCGTCGCCGGTTGCGAGCGGATATAGGTCGGCTCGAAGCGTCGTGTTCAAGCCTCGAAAGAACTTGTCGGCGTTCTTCTCCATGGTGTCGGTCGTATCTTCGTCCCACTCGACGGCGACCGTCGTGCGGAATGCAGCGTAACCGGCAAGGGGGACTGCAGCCGAATCATCGAAGCGCCCCTGCAGCAAACTGGAGCCCAAGCCGACGAAAATGACAAGAACCCAAAACCAGAAAATCCCAGGCCTGTGACCTGGGATTTCACTCGCTACTCAAACAGTGTCGGAGGAGGGACTTGAACCCTCACGCCCTTGCGGGCACTAGACCCTTAATCTAGCGCGTCTGCCAATTCCGCCACTCCGACGTGGCACCGGATGCGTCCGGCACGAGGCATCACTATATCGGTTTCGCACTGCAGCAGGGCCACACCGGGGGCATTGAAACAACGACCCCGAAATTGTGCTCAACCAGCCCTGCTTTGCTGGCCGATACATGACCTATGGCAGAAACTTCGTCGAACCCCACGGTGCTGGCCCGCAAAATGGTCGCGTCCGTTCTCGACACCTGCCCTGGCGTGGTAGGTCTCATTGAGACCGATGGAACAATCATCTGGGCTGGTGGATCACTCGAAGAAGATACGGGCTTCGCGCTAAGCGAAGTTCGGGGCGTCAATGTCCAGGATCTTCTTCACCCGAACGACGCCGACGCGGCAGCTGCGCTGTTCGTCGATGCAATCAAGGACCCTTCCCAATCAGCAGGGCCCAGCAGCTTTCGAATCATCTCTCGCGATGGCGAGACCCGATGGATGGAAGTTGAATGCCAACTTCTCCAGGAGGACTCCCCCACCGGCCGACCAGCGGTGTCAATGTGGGGACGCGACATCACCGCCGAGATGCGAGACGCCGACCGCAACATGGCAGCCGGCCTGGTCGACGAACGCAGCGGCCTGGCAACCGAGCCCCTGTTTATCGACCGGCTCACCCAGCTCATTGCCTTCGGTGCTGACGAAATGCACCACATCGAGGTCATCCACGTCGATCTTGGCCTGGACGAGACCATCAAGCTCTACGGACCTCGAGCGATCGAGGCGATCATGCCTCAGATCACCGAACGCATGAAGACCGAACTCGATGCCGGCGACACCGCTGGCGTGCTCAAGCCCGGCCATGTCGGATTCGCCCGACGGGTATCCAACCAAACCAAAAGCGAGGCCAACGCCCGCACCTACGCCGCCACGCTCACCGGCACCTACACCATGGGTATCGAGGAGATCATGGTGGAGCCGGTTGTGGGTATCGCCACCGGCCCCTCGAAGGTTGCTGGCGACGCAATCACGCTTATGCACCGGGCATCGATGGCCGCCGACCGGGCAAAACGTCGCAAGACCCACTCGGTGGTGTTCAACGACGCCAGCTTTGCAACCGGCAGCGACCAGACCACCTCCATGCTCAAGCGTGCGGTGGCTGAAGGTCAGCTGCGACTGCACTACCAGCCCATCGTGCACACCGAGACCCGTCGGGTGGTGGCCATCGAGGCCCTCATCCGTTGGAGTCACCCCGAAAAGGGTCTACTCAACCCGCTCGACTTCCTCGAAGCGGCAGAGCGTAGTGGCATGATCATTCCGCTCGGCGCCTGGGTGCTGCAGCAGGCCTGCGAAGACCTTCGCATCCTGCAGATGCAGGGGTTCAACGACCTGCATGTCAGCGCCAACGTCTCGCCTACACAGGTTATGGACGCCCGGTTCAAAGAGATGGTCTACCAGGCCATCTCCAAGTCCGGCGTCGATGCCAGCCGCCTCAACCTCGAACTCACCGAAGGTTCGATGGCGCAGGATTCGGCCGGCGTCGACAGCGCACTCAACGAGATCGCCAAGACCGGCGTGAACATCACCATCGACGACTTCGGCGTGGCCTCCACGCCCATCCGTCGACTTCGGGCTATGACCATCGGCGGCCTCAAGCTGCATCGCGACTTCTGCCGCGAGCTCGAGGTTGACAACCCCGATCTGGGCCCCCTGAAGGCCATGGTTGCCACCGCACACGCGCTGGAGCTCGATGCCATGGCTATCGGTGTCGAAACCGACGAGCAGCTCGACATCCTCCGTGAGCTGGGCTGCCAGTACACGCAGGGTTACCTGTTCTCGCCGCCGATCCCCATCGACGAGGTTGCCGAAACCATTCGTGAACTCAACGCAACGCCGTTGCCTGAGGTCGAGGTCGACGTTGAGGTCGAAGTCGAGGAATCCTCCTCTGTTGAGGACACCGCGACTCCCGAAGAACTCGACGAACCCGCCGTCTAACTCTTGGGCCGCACGTAGGTTCCCTGACACACCGCAGTAGGGCGCGTTTCGTCATCGGTCCAGATGGTCACGCTGCCGACGATGTTTCGCGTGCCAACCGATTCGAGCCTGGCCCGGGCATACATGACGTCGCCGATCGCGGGCCGCACAAAGCGGATCGACAGCTCGCTGGTGAGCGCCATGGCCTCAAAGCCCACCGCGCCGAACACCGCGAACCACAACGCCCGGTCGGCCATCCCGAACTGGGTCGGACCCGAGACGAACCCGCCCGGCCGAATCGATGCAGGATCGATATTGGTCCGAATGAGAGCATGGCGACCCGATACCTCAATACAGCCGGCCGCCGACATTGATGCCGGCCACACTTCGGCCACGTATGCGTTGACGGCTTCAGGGGTTACCCCATCGGCGGCGGGAACTTCGGTCGACGTGGTGTCCATAGCCCGATCGTAGCGGGGCCCGGTGGACGTCTATTCAGCCGCAATCCACACTGCGGTCGGATCGAACGACCCCAGGGCCGCTGGTCGAACGTTGCGTACGTTCGGTCCTATCAGCCAGACATGCTCGCGCTCGAATAGCGGGATGACCACCGAGAAGGCGAGGATGCGTGCTTCGGCCTGCTGGTAGAGCAACCTGCGGTCGGCATCGTCGAGGGTTTGGGAAGCTTCGTCGAGAAGTCGGTCGACCTCGGGGTCAGAGAACGAGGTCACGTTGTCGGCGCCGTCGGTCGCGAACAAGCTGCCCAGATACGCTTCGGGCGAACTCCAGCTGCCCACCACACCAAACTGGAACAGCGACAGCTCACCGGCCGCAGCCTTGGCTGCGAATGCCTGCGGAGTATGGGGTCGGGCCTGAACATCGAAGCCCACGTAGGCGAGGTCGCTCACCACGGCTTCGGCGATGGCGGTGGACTCCGGATCATCGAGATGATCAACGTGGATCAGCGGGAGGCTCCCAGCGCTGTAGCCGCCAAGGATTTCCAGGGCCTGGTCGGGCTGGTACGGGCAGTCTTCGCACACGCCGGGGCGCCAAGCGTCCGAGGAGGAGGGAAGGAGACCTTCGAGCGGCATGGCCATCAGGCCGGTTCCCGATGCCACAAAGCTGCCGTCAACCGCCAGAACCAACGCCTGACGGATCTGCGGATCGGCGAACGCCTCATTGCCCAGGTTCATGAGAAAGAACGACGTGTCGAGACCGTTGACCACGCGACGCTCGTCGATGGGTGACGCGTTGTCGGATCCGGTTTCTTCCGCCGTGCCGGCTTTGGCGATCGTCGAACCGAGGTCGAGCAGGCCGTTAGCGAATGCATCGGCAACCTCGGAGTCGGTGCCATAGAGGTGCAGCTCGATACCGTCAACGAAGTTCGCCTCGGCGTCGACCGACGCGAGTTCGATGACGTTGTTCTCCTCGGAGACCACCGCCAGCGAGCCGCTGGTCACGGGCAGGCCCGAACCGTTGCCAAAGCCCACGGGAACAATGCCGAAGATCGGCGATGCCAGGAGTCGCGGCAGGCCGGCAAAGGGTCGATCGAGCTTCACGACCACCGAATCATCGAATGCATCGATGGCGGTGACCTCACTCAGGCGGTTGGCGGCAAGCGACTCGACACCCAACGCGGCGACGCGCTCCAGCGAGTGCGTCACATCTTCGGGGGTGATGGTCGATCCATCGCTGAACTCGGCTGCCGGGTCGATCACAAAGGTCCACTCCGAGGCATCGGAGTTCGGTGACCACGAGGAAGCCACGGCCGGCCGCAGCTCGCCGCCCGCTTCAACCGAGGTCAGACCATCGAACAGCAGGTCGGCCACCTGCTGCTCACCCTCGCGTGCTTCATCGATCAGCGCGGGGTCATCCCAGGTGGTTGCCGCTACACCAACCCGCAGCACTCCGCCCCGATCGCGCAGCTCCCGAGGCACGGTTTCCGGCGGAGCGTCGGCGGTGCTGTCTTCGGACTGCGGGTCGTCACCGAAGGCCAGATCGCCAGTCGGGTCACCGTTGGCAGGCGCGACGTCCTGGTCGCTCAGAAGCGAGCACCCTGACAACAGCAAAACCAGCGAAAGAATTGCGCAACGAATCCGCACGACCTTCCATCGGCAAAAGACATGCCGAATTCAGCCCTCAGAGGGCCAAACGGTTCCTGCTGTTTTACCCAGGCTCTGGGTTTAAAGCATCAGCGCCAAAGCGGTGGTGGTGAAGGCGAAAATGGTGCCAACGGCGATGGTCATGCGGTCGAGGTTCTTCTCGATGGCGGTTGAACCTGCAGCAGCCGAAACGCCGCCGCTACCGAACATGTCGGACAGACCGCCGCCCTTACCGCTGTGCAAAAGCACAAGAACGATGAGCGCAATCGAGATGAGAACATGCAGGATGGTTACAAAGATGACCATGAGTTCATCTTAGCGAAGTTGGCCACGCAACAGACAGCGGCCCCGAGGCGAAACTAACCCGCGTCGCGGTAGGCGATGACCCGATGGAAATCGTCGGCGTCGAGGCATGCCCCGCCAACCAACGCTCCGTCGATGTCGGGCTGAGCCATGAGTTCCGGAGCGTTGCCGGGCTTCACGGATCCACCGTATTGGATACGCACGGCATCGGCGGTTTCATCGTCGTAGAGGCCGCGCACCGTATCGCGCACGGTCTTACACATCTGCTGGGCATCTTCGGGGCTTGCGGTCTTGCCCGTGCCGATAGCCCAGATGGGCTCATAGGCAATGACCATCTCGGCGACTTGTTCGGCCTTCACGCCCGCCAGACCTGCGGTTACCTGTCCCGAAACCTTGGCCGCAGCTTGATCGGCCTCGCGTTCTTCGAGTGTTTCGCCACAAGCAAGGATGGGGGTCATCTCGGCAGCAAGTAGCGCCTTGACCTTCTTGTTCACCATCTCATCGGTCTCACCGAAGAGCTGACGTCGCTCGGAATGTCCGGCGATCACAAACTTCACGCTGAGCTTGGCCAACATCGCTGGGGCAATCTCGCCCGTGAACGCGCCGCTCTCCTCCCAATGGCAGTTCTGTGCACCAAGGCCGATCGGGATCTTGTCGGCCTCGAGCACCGTCTGCACCGAACGGATATCGGTGAAGGGCGGGTGAATAGTGATATCCACCGCGTTGATGTCGTCTTTGGTGAGCTTGTACGAAAGCTGCTGCACCAACTGGATTGCCTCCAGGTGGTTGTAGTTCATCTTCCAATTGCCAGAAATAATCGGCTTACGATCAGCCACTGAATTCTCCTCGGAGTGCGGCGAGCCCCGGAAGGTCGCCCTTTTCGATCAATTCGAGCGAAGCACCGCCACCGGTCGACACATGGTCGATGTCGGCCGCGAGGCCAAACTGCTTCGCCGCGGCGGCGCTGTCGCCGCCGCCTACAACACTGAATCCCTTTGCCTCGGCAACGGCTTCAGCCACGGTCTTGGTACCGGCTTCAAAGCGGGGATCCTCAAAGACCCCCATGGGCCCGTTCCACAGAATGGTTCGGGAATCAAGAATGATGTCGCTGAACTCGGCCGCCGTGCCAGGCCCGATATCGAGACCCATCCAACCATCGGACATGTCGTTGCCCACCGGGCGAACCTCGCCGCCCGCTGAGGGGTCACCGATCTTTCCACCGGGGCCAAGGGCAAAGTTGTCCGAGGGCAGGTGGATGGTCGCGTCGCTGTCGAGCAGCCGCTTTGCGGTGTCGATCATGTCCTCTTCGAGCAGCGACGAACCAACGTTGTGGCCCTTTGCGGCGAGGAACGTGTATGCCATTCCGCCACCGATGATGATGGCGTCAACCGACTCGAGAAGCGCCTCGATAACGGCCAGCTTGTCGCTAACCTTTGCGCCGCCGAGGATGGCCACAAACGGACGCTTTGCGTTACTGCGCAGGCTGCCGAGCACGTCGACCTCGCGAGCCAGCAGTCGGCCGGCCGCGCTCGGCAGATGCTGAGGCGGCCCGACGATAGAGGCATGCGCCCGGTGCGATGCGCCGAACGCATCGTTCACGTACGCGTCGAAACCGTCGATCAACTGGGCCACAAAGGCTGGGTCGTTCGACGTCTCGCCAGCGTTGAACCGAAGGTTCTCGAGCAGCTCGACGCCGGGGGCCAGCTCGGCCAACCGAGCCCGCACCGGATCCATGGAAAACGCCGGATCCGGGCTTCCCTTGGGGCGGCCCAGGTGCGAAGCGGCGGTTACCGAAGCACCCTGGTCGACCAGCCACTGAATGGTGGGCAATGCCGAACGGATCCGCAGATCGTCGGTGATGACCCCATCTTCGAGCGGCACATTGAAATCTGCGCGCACAAGAACTCGGCGACCATTGAGGTCGCCGAGATCTTCAAGCGTTGGGACCGTGCTCACTTCTTTTTGGCCGCAGCCTTCTTCTTGGCGGGCGCCTTCTTGGCCGCGGCCTTCTTGGCGGTCTTCTTCTTGGGCGACGACTTCTTGGTGCCGACGATCATGGCGAGGTCGACGAGACGGTTCGAGTAGCCCATCTCGTTGTCGTACCAGCCCAGGATCTTCACCTGCTGGCCCATGACCATGGTGAGGCCCGAGTCAAAGGTGCACGATGCGGGCGAACCAACGATGTCGGACGACACGAGCGGCTCGGTGCTGTACTCCAGCACGTTCTTGAGCGGGCCGGTGGTGGCGGCCTTCTTGAAGGCCTCGTTGACCTGTTCGACGGTGACGTTCTTCTTGCGAACAACGGCGGTGAAGTCGGTGATGGAGCCGTCGGGAATCGGAACCCGCATTGCGATGCCGTCGAGCTTTCCGGCCATCTTCTTGAGCACAAGACCGGTGGCCTTGGCGGCGCCGGTGGAAGTCGGCACGATGTTGATCGCCGCGGCGCGAGCCCGGCGAAGGTCCTTGTGCGGGCCATCGACGATGGCCTGGTCGCCGGTGTAGGCATGCGTGGTGGTCATCAGACCCTGGGTGACACCAAAGGCATCGTCGAGAACCTTCACCATGGGCACGAAGCAATTGGTGGTACAGGACGCGTTGGAGATCACGTGGTGCTTGGCGGGGTCGTAATCGCCCTCGTTCACGCCGACGACAAAGGTGGCGCAGTTGGCACCGGGGGCCGAGATGATGACCTTGGGTGCACCAGCTTCGAGGTGCGCCGATGCGGATTCATGACTGGTGAAGATACCGGTGGACTCGATGACCACGTCGACGCCCAGGTCGCCCCAGGGCAGGTCGGCGGGGTTGCGCTCGGACAACACCTTGAGGGTGTCACCGTCGTAGCGAATACCGGCACGGGTTGCGGTGATCTTGTTGGGCAGACGACCGTGTACCGAATCGTTCTTCAGCAGGTGGGCCATCGTCTCGAGCGAGCCGAGGTCATTGACGGCGACAAAGTCGATATCTGCGCCTTGGGCTTTTGCTGCCCGGAAGAAGTTTCGACCGATACGGCCAAAGCCGTTGATGCCGACGCGAACTGTCATGTGGATGTGCCTCCTGGGCAGGGTTGGTGCGGAGGGGGTTTGGGGGTTCTCCGAACGCTTCAAGGCTACCGGCCCAGCACTTTCTGTGGCGCCACGAGCCCATAATTTTGGACGATTTTTCGGATCGAGCCTTCGGGCTACTTCCCGATGTCGCGATGCACGACTGCGGGGTCGAACCCGGTGCCGCGCAGGTGGTCGCCGATGGTCTCGGCAATCGCAACCGAGCGATGGTGCCCTCCGGTGCAACCGAAGGCAATCGTCAGATACGACTTCCCCTCGGCCACATAGGCCGGAACCAGTAGATCGAGCAGCTGTTCGGTCTGGGACACAAACGGCTCGGCGATGGCCTGGCCCAACACGTACTCACGCACCGCCGGATCGAGGCCGGTCTTGGGACGAAGGTCTTCCACCCAGTGCGGGTTGGGAAGGAACCGACAATCGAGGATGAGGTCGGCATCGAGCGGGTTCCCATGCTTGAACCCGAACGACATCACCGTGGTGCGCATACCGGAGTCGGGAGAATCGCCACCAAAGAGGTCG
>CAZGVQ010000130.1:0-8586 GCA_964529355.1 uncultured Acidimicrobiales bacterium | reverse complement strand
CCCCGAGGATGCGCCGGACTTTCCCACCTACATCGAACTCACCTACTCCCGTGGCGATGTCGTGGCGATCGACGATCAGCCCATGACCCCCGGCGCGGTGCTCACCAAGCTCAACCAGTTGGCCGGAGAGAACGGCATCGGCCGCCTCGACCTGGTCGAGAACCGGTTCGTGGGGATGAAGAGCCGCGGCTGCTACGAGACGCCGGGCGGCACCATCCTGCAGCGGGGTCACCGGGCCATCGAGTCGATCACCCTCGACCGCGAATCGGCGCACCTCAAGGACGAACTCATGCCCAAGTACGCGAGCCTCGTGTATAACGGTTTCTGGTTCAGCCCCGAGCGCACGATGCTCCAAACGCTCGTCGACCAATCTCAGGAGCGGGTCAATGGTGTGGTGCGACTCAAGCTCTACAAGGGCAACATCACGGTGGTTGGCCGCAAGAGCGACGACTCGTTGTACGACGCGAACATCGTGACCTTCGAGGACGACGGTGGCGCCTACGACCAGAGCGATGCCGAAGGATTCATTCGTCTCAACGCCTTGCGGCTCCGCACGGTTGCCGCGAAGCACGGTGTGCGCCACGAAGGCTCCGAGTCGTGAGCACCCTCTGGCATGGCCGTTTTGCTGGCGGGCCGTCCGAGGCCCTCCAACAGCTCAACGACAGCCTGCCGTTCGACCAGCGGATGTTCCGAGAGGACATCGCCGGCTCACGCGCTCACGTGCGCGGGTTGGGTTCGGTCGACATGCTTTCCGATGTCGAGGTCGAGGCCATTCTGGCGGCGCTCGACACCGCCGAGGCCGAAATCGCCGATGGCTCGTTCGCGTTCGTTCCGAGCGACGAGGACATCCACACCGCGGTCGAGCGTCGGGTCACCGAGCTCGCCGGACCGGCCGGAGCCAAGCTGCACACCGGCCGGAGCCGCAACGATCAGGTGGCTACCGACGTACGGCTCTGGACCCTCAACGCCATCGATGAAGTGTCATCGCTGGTGCATCGTCTTGCCTCGACGCTTGCCAGGCGAGCCGAGCAGGCCGAGGGCCGCTACGTGCCGGGCTATACGCATCTCCAGCAGGCCCAGCCGGTGTTGCTCGCCCATCACCTCCTGGCTCACGGCTGGGCGCTGCTGCGCGATCTCGATCGGTTGGCCGATGCGCGCAAGCGGGTGGACGTATCGCCGCTCGGCGCCGGCGCGCTCGCCGGTTCGTCGTTACCGCTCGATCCCGACGCCGTAGCCGAGGAACTCGGCTTTTCGTCTCGTTTTGAGAACAGTCTCGACGCGGTGAGCGATCGCGACTTCGTGGCCGAGACCGTCTTTGCGCTCTCGTTGCTCGGTGTGCACCTGTCGCGCATCGGCGAGGAGTTCGTGGTGTGGGCAAGCGCCGAATTTGGCTTCGTCACGCTCGATGATGGGTTCTCCACCGGTTCCTCGATGTTGCCGCAGAAAAAGAACCCTGACGTCGCCGAACTGGCCCGCGGGAAGGCCGGTCGGCTCATCGGGAACCTCACCGGGTTGCTCGCCACCATGAAGAACCTTCCGTTGGCCTACAACAAGGATCTCCAGGAGGACAAGGAGCCGCTTTTCGACTCGGTCGACACGATGCGGCTGACGTTGCTGGCCCTCGACGGAATGATCGATACCACGGCGTTCAACCACGACGTCATGGAGGCCGCGGCCGACTCGCCCTACGCCGCGGCGATCGACCTGGCCGAATTCCTGGTGGCCGGTGGGATGCCCTTCCGCGACAGCCACGCGGTGGTGGGAGGTTTGGTGCGCGACGCACTGGCCGGCGAAGGGGCGCTGCACGACATGGTCGAGAGCCACCCCGAACTTGGCCCCGAAGCCGCTGCGCTTCTCAACCCTGGCGTTCCGGTGCGCAACCGAACCACACCCGGTGGTGCCGGCCCCGCTGCCGTCGCCGTCCAACTCACACGGTTCCAGGCTGCGCTGGCCGCCACGGCGCCGGCCGAGTAGTGGTGACCACCGAAGATCCCCAGTATCGCTTCGCCCTCCCCGATGAGCTCGGCGAGAGCCAGAGCCTCGACCTCGCCCGGGGGCAGGTCGGTTGGGCGGTTGCCGGGAAGCCGGGCGCAGCGCAGGACACCCTGGCTCTGCTCGATGGCCACGACGATGCGCTGGTGCGCACCTGTCGACCAGGCCATCTCACCGGCTCAGCGTTCGTGGTCGACCACACCGGCACGCGCATCCTTTTGTTGTTCCACACCAAGCTCCAGATGTGGCTTCAGCCCGGCGGCCATGCCGACGGAGACGCCAACCTGGCAGGCGTGGCGTTGCGAGAGGCCACCGAGGAGACCGGTATCGACGGCCTCCGGGTTGTGGTGCCCCCAATCGACCTCGACGTCCACCGCGTCGATCCACCCAAAGAAGACGCCCACAACCATCACGATGTGCGATTTCTGGTGGTAGCCCCAGAGGGCGCAACGTTGGCGACGAACCACGAGTCCCAAGGCGCCAAGTGGGTAACGGCCCAAGAACTCGAATCGGTCGACGTCGACGACGGCACCCGAAGAATGGCCAAAACCGGCCTAAAAGCCGCAGCCCAGTTGCTCCAAAGTTAACCAAAGGTGCCAGGCACCTTTGGTTAACTTAGAGGTCGCCGGGGAGGCCGCACTCTTCCATGTTGTTGACCCGGGCAAACCAGTCGAGTCGGCTTGAGACCGAGGTGCGCTCGACTCGGGTCACCTGAAAGGCCACGTCGCCTTCGGTCAGAAGCCGTTGAACGTGGTCATCGCGGTCGCCGAGGTACAGCTCCCAGTCGCCGAGCCACTTCTCGAGGATGACGGCGTCGTGCTCGGTACCCGCAGGATCAACAAGGGTATTGAGACCGTTGACCATGATGCCGTAGATGGCGTTGGCCTCAACCAGGGTTGCTGCCCGGTCTTCGGGGTTGTCGGCCTCGGCTGCGGGTTCGAGTTCGTCGATCTGCGCCTGAGCTGCGGTGCAGATGTTGATGGCCGCAGGGGAGTAGGTGACGTCGTCGAGGGTGTCGGGGTTGTCTCGTGGTCCGAGCGGACCAAGCGCCCATGCCCAGAACAAAATGGTGGACACGATGATCAGCGTGACCGCGATCCGGCCGGTGGTCCACACCTTGTCGGGCTCTTTGTCGCCAACCTCGAAGAGGTCGTTGCTGGGGTTCGGGGGAGCGGTCATCGCCTCACCGTTGTACCCGAGCGAAGAGCGCTTTGAGATACCCACCGTGGGCAAATCCGATTGGATGGTCGAGCGCATGCCCCGTCTGGCGTTGCTGGGTGAGTGCCACGCCCACCTGCTCGGCTGCCTGTCGGGTGGCCTGGTAGAACGCGTCGCCCGCAACCCGGCTGGAACACGACGCCTGCACGAAAAGCCCGCCATCGTGCACCAGCGCCACGCCGGCCCGGGTGAGTCGCCGGTAGGCGTGAAGCGCCGAATCGATATCGGCTTGTTTCTGGGCAAACGACGGCGGGTCGATCACGACCACATCGAACTTTCGGCCGGTCCTGCCGTACTCGGCCAAGACCTCGAAGGCATCGTCACAGATGGTGGTGTGGCGGGTCAGCTCGTCGAGGCCGTTGCGAGCCATGTTGCGTTCCGCTGCATCGAGCGACTGCTGGTTGCTATCGACACTCACCACGCTGTCGGCGCCACCTGCGGCTGCGTAGACCGAGAATCCGCCGGTGCTCGAGAATACGTCGAGCACATCGCCGGTGGCTTCGTGTTGGGTGGCCAGGCGGTTGTCGCGTTGATCGAAGAAGTGGCCGGTCTTTTGCCCGCGCACAACATCGGCGCCAAACAGCAACCCGTTCTCGGCGAAGACGATGTCACCCGAAGGTGGGTCTCCGAAGATCGTGTCGCCATCGGCAAGCCCAAAGCTGGGTTGGCGCTCGACCGTTCGGCTCAGCCGGAGCACCACGCGTTCGACATCGAAGACGTCGATGCCGATCAGCAGGTCGAGCAGAGTGGCCAGGTGCGGAAACCAGGCTGAGGTGTAGAGCTTCACCACAAGTGTGGTGTCGTACCGGTCGACGATGAAGCCGGGCAGTTGGTCGTTCTCGCCGTTGATGAGTCGGTGACCAGTGGTATGTCCCTCGGCCATCAACGAAAGCCGAAGATCCAGAGCATCGCCGATGCGGCGGGCGAAGAACGCCCGATCGATGGTTTCGGGCCTGCCCTGATGCAGCACCTTGACCCGGATCGGGGAGTAGGGGTCCCAGAGGCCGATAGCCCGGAACTTTCGATCGTCGTCAAACACCACCGCGAGATCGCCGGGCTCGGCAGGCCCGTCGGGGTGGCGGGTGATCGAGTCGTCGTAGATCCATGGATGGCCGGCTCGTATCTGGCGAAGCGCGTCCTTGGTTACCCGCAGTGCCAACCGCTTGTTGGCTGCTTGGGGGAGCACATCGACCAGGTGCGCTGAGTTGTCGGCAGGCGGTTCTGTGGCGCGCGCGGGCGCGCTCAATTTCGTGCTGGGTTGACCCAGATCCTCACCGAGCTGCCGGGGTTCCCTTGACCACCCGCCGGATTCTGTCGCCAGACCCGTCGGCCCTGGCCGGGAGCGACCGAGCCGTCGTCGTTCTGGGCAACTGCGGTAACCACCACGACGAAACCGGCCGCCTGTAGCCGGGCCTGCGCATCGGCCAGCTTGAGGCCGGTGACGTTGGGGATGTCGTTGAGAACGCTTGCTGGGTCGACCGAGACGACCAGGGTCACCGTGCTGCCGATGGGAGCCTGCGAGTTCCCGGCGGGGGACTGGTTGAGTACCCGATTGGGCTGGCCTGTGGAGGGTTCCTCGACGATCACCACGTTGAAGCCGGCATCGGTCAGAACGTTTCGCGCCGGGCTCATCTTTCGGCCCAGGACGTCAGGGACTTCGGTCTGGGGTGCGGCGCTCAGCGGAGTGCTGGGTGGTCGAGTGGTGGAGCTGGCCGGCGGGGCGGGAAACTCGACGATGTCGAGCCCCTCATGCGCCTGGGCCATCAGTTCGGACCAGATCCGGGCGGGGAAGGTTCCGCCGAAGACCCGCTCTGAGGTAAGCGGTGGAACCATGGGGATCTGACCCTCGGGGTAACCCACCCAGACCGACGCAGCGAACTGCGGCGTGTAGCCGGCGAAGGTGGCGTCAGCGAAGTTCTGGGCGGTGCCGGTTTTGCCGGCGGCGGGGCGGCCGATCTGAGCGTCTGTGCCGGTGCCGCTTGCCACGACTTTCTCGAGAATCCACGAGACCTGGTTTGCGGTGGATGGCTGAATGGCCAGCGTTGGCTCGGGACGATGCTGGTAGAGGAGCTGTCCGTCCTTGTCGAGAATGCGGGTGACGAACACCGGTTCGTTCTTGACGCCCTGATTGGCCAGGGTGGCGTACACGTTGGTGAGCTCGAGGACGGTGACGTCTTCGGTGCCGAGCGCCGCAGCAGGTACGGCGGCGATATCGCTGGAGATTCCGAGATCGTGGGCCACATCGACGAACAGCTGGGCGCCGATCTGGGTGACCAGCTGGGCATACACGGTGTTGGTGGACCACTGAGTGGCGCTGATCAGGCTTGAGCTTCCGCCCCGAGCTCCGCCTTTGACCTTCCAGGGGCCGCTGTCGGTCTGGATGGTGATTTCACTGGGTGCCTGGTACACCGAGGTCGCGGCGATACCCGCACGATCGATGGCGGCTGCCAGGGCGATGGGTTTCATCGACGAGCCAGCCTGACGTCCCTTCCCGGTGGCCAGGTTGACCTGTGCGAACTCGCTCTCCTCGTCGAAGAAGTCGGCGCCGCCCACCATGGCAACGACCTCGCCGTTGCTGGGGTCCATGATGACCGCTGCGGCGCTGGGGTTGTCCGGAGAGGTGCCCCTGCGGGGAAGAATGGCCTCGACGGTCCGCTCGGCCATCGCCTGCATCTCGAGGTCGACGGTGGTCTCGATGCGCAGCTTGTCGCTTTCGAGGGCCCGCAGCCGGTCGGCTTGGGTGGGGTAGCGGCTGGTGATCTGCGGGTCGTCAGCTTCGAGGAACCAGGTCTTGACCTCTTCCACAAAGTGCGGTGCCTTGTACTCGACATCGGTGAGCTGCACCCGCTGGGTGTTGAGGATCAGCGGCTCGCTGAAGGCCTGCTCGAACTCGTCTTCGGTGATGAGTTCGTTGGCCAGCATGCGCTCGAGAACCAGCTCGCGACGGTCGAGTGAGCGATCGGGGTTGTTGAAGGGGTTGAGCGCACTCGGGCTCTGGATGAGGCCGGCCAGCAAGGCACCCTCGGCCAGGGTGACCTCGCTGATGTCTTTGTCGAAGTAGATCTCGGCTGCCGACTGAATACCGAAGGCGTTGGCGCCGAAGAAGATGGTGTTGAGGTATCCGAGGAGAATGAAATCTTTGGAGAAGCTCTCTTCGAGCAACCGGGCCATGTTGATTTCTTCGATTTTGCACTTGGCGCCGCCGCTGTCCTTCTCGCCAGCTTCGTTCTTGCAGTTCTCCATCTCGGACCAGAAGGTGTTTTCGACGTACTGCTGGGTGATGGTGGAGCCACCCTGTGAAACACCGCCGGCCGAAACGTTGGTGCGAGCGGCACGGATGATGCCCTTGGCATCCCAGCCGTTGTGTTTGTAGTAGCGCTCATCCTCGATCGCGACGACCGCATTGGTCACGTGTTCGGGAATGTCATCGATGGTTTCGAGCACGTCGCGCTGCTCGGCAACCGGAAGGGTGAGGAGCAGCGCACCGTTCGCGGCGAAGATGCTCGATGGCTCACTAAGGGTCGGAATCGGCGGCACCAGCGACTTGGTTTCCCACGAGCAGCCGGCCGCGACCATAAGGAGGGCCAGCGTGGTGCAGACCGTGGTAAAGACTCGACGGCTCGGAGAGCGATGGGTGGAAGATGGTTCCATGATCGATGATGCGTTGGTCGGTAGGTCCATGGTGCTAGGGAAATGCATGAAATTCACAAGCGGACGGGGGAGTGGGTTTCGTGAACCACTAGTACGACGATCGGTTGATTGGAATGGTTCAGGCGTAAAAACAAGCAAAAGGCACACGATCGACCCTGAATCACGCCAGAATCGGTGGCAAGTGCCCCCTCTAGCCTAGAAGCCTGGCGGCCGCTCTCCACGGCAGGGCGCACACCTACTTCCTGAACACAACTCTCCCAAGACAGCCAGCAAGACAGCCAGCAAGACAGCCAGCAAGACAACCAGCAAGACAGAACGAGGACTGCAGTACCGATGACGGAAAAGAACGGGTCAGCGATTCTGGCGGATCTGGCGGCTCGAGGCCTGGTCCACAACACCACCGATCAGGAAGAACTTGCCGCCCTTCTCGATGCCGGTCCGGTGGTGGTCTACTGCGGCTTTGACCCGACCGCCGACAGCCTGCACCTCGGCAACTTGTTTCCGTTGTTGTTGCTGCGGAGGTTTCAGCTCTTTGGGCACCGGCCCATCGCGTTGGCTGGAGGCGCCACTGGCATGATTGGCGACCCCGGAGGTCGCAGCGACGAACGGAACCTTCTCGACGACGCAACCCTCGACGCCAACCTGGCCGCAATCAAGGCCCAACTTCAGGCGTTCCTGGATTTCGAGGGCCGCGATGGTGCCGAACCGGCGGTGCTCGTGGACAACCGTGATTGGACCCAGGGCGTTGGCGTGCTCGAGTTTCTACGCGACGTGGGCAAGCACGTCACCGTCAACACCATGTTGGCCAAAGAGTCCATCAAGGCGCGGGTCGAGAGCGAAAACGGGATCTCCTTCACCGAGTTCAGCTACATGCTGCTTCAGGCCCACGACTATTTGCAGCTGTTCCGATCTCACGACTGTCAGCTGCAGGTGGGCGGCAGCGACCAATGGGGCAACATCACCGCTGGCGCAGACCTGATTCGACGGGTTGAGGGTGCCCACGTGCACGCGTTGACCAACCCGCTGCTGACCCAGGCTGATGGATCAAAGTTCGGCAAAAGCGTCGGGGGAGCGGTGTGGCTCGATGCGGAGAAGACGCTGCCCTATGAGATGCATCAGTACCTTCTGAACACCGGCGACGCCGATGTCGAAACGCTGCTTGCTCAGCTCACGCTGGTGCCGGTGGAGGAGATCGCGGAGATCATCTCGACCCATCAGGAGAATCCTTCGGCCCGGGTGGCCCAGCGGCGACTCGCCGACGAGGTGGTGTCGATGGTCCACGGGCCCGATCAGGCCGACCGCGCCGGACTCGCTGGTGAAGCACTGTTCGGTTCGGCCGATCTCACCGAGGAGATGTTTGAGGCGTTGCGGGGCGTGGTGCCCGAGACACGGGTCTCGGTCGATGACTTTGGTGAAGACGGACTCATCCGGCTCGCGGTGGCTTCGGGACTGGCGTCGAGTAACGGCGACGCTCGCAAGACGCTGAAACAGAACGGCTTTGCCATCAATCGCGCGAAGACCGACTCGAGCGATGTTTCGCTCGAGCGGCTGGTGGGTGGCCGCTACCTGCTGCTCCAGAAGGGCAAGAAGAACCGGCACCTGTTGATCGTGGAAGAGCTGGCGTAACGCCCGAACCGCGGTGACGTCGATCGAAATGTGCTGAAAATGGTGTAGAGCACATCTTGGGGTCTGAAACCGGGCGGTGATAATCCGTTGGTGTAACTC
>CAZGVQ010000129.1:0-8619 GCA_964529355.1 uncultured Acidimicrobiales bacterium | reverse complement strand
CAAGGCTGGTGCCTGGTTCTTGTCGATGATGGGCGGGTTCCCTCGGGAAACATCACCAGCGGTTCGCCGCGTTCGAGCACCGCCTGCGCGGACTGAATGGCCATCCGGTCGGCGGTGCCTCGCTGCACCGGGAACCCGCCCATCATCGACAAGAACCAGGCACCAGCCTTGTTGGTCCACAGCGACTCCTTGCCCATGTACCGGAACACCTGACGACTAATGAGCGCCAGGACCGGCGTATCGACGTAGGAGCGATGCACCGGCGACAGAATGAACGCCCCGGACGCGGGAAGGTTCTCGCGCCCATGAACCTCGACCCGGAAATACAGCTTGGCGAGCAGCGTGAAGGGATACCAGAGCGCCATGTATCCCGCCCGCTGCGCTTTCGACATCTCGCTCCCGAACGCGTAGCCGGCGTCGCCGACGATCTCTTTGGTCTCCCGGGGTTCGGGGGTCATGGCCGAACCAGGTCTCCGAGAAGTTCGACGACGCGGTCGACAATCTCGTCAACGGTTTGATCGGTGCTGTCGATGAGCACCGCGTCGGAAGCCTCTGCCAAGGGATCGGCCGCCCGACTCGAATCGACTTCGTCGCGCCGTTGCAGATCGGCGACGGCCGCGTCGTAGTCGAAGTCGATCGACTCGGCGGCGCGTCGCTCGGCCCGAACCTCAATGGCTGCGGTCATGAAGATCTTGAGTGTGGCATTGGGGAAGACGACCGTACCCATATCGCGACCTTCGGCCACTCCCCCGTCCTGGGCAATCATCCAGGAGCGTTGCTGGTTTTTGAGCACCGCACGGACGCGCGGGTTGGCCGCAACGATCGATACCGCCTTGGTGACCTCGGCGGTTCGGATCACCGAGGTCACATCGGCGCCATCGATCAGCACCTGAGATCCGTCGAGTTCGATACGCAACACCTTGGTGAGGTCGCCCACGGCATCCCAGTCGCTCAGATCCACACCACGAGCGATAGCCGCATGGGCAACCGCCCGGTACATGGCGCCGGTATCGAGCACCAACAGACCCAGTCGGTCTGCGATGGCCTTGGCCACCGTGGACTTACCGGCACCCGCCGGTCCGTCGATGACGACGACGAGTGGTTCGCGGTCGGGGTGGAGACCGTCGAGCACCTCATAGAAGTTGGGGAACGTCTTGGCTACGCAGCCTGCGTCGGCGATCCTCGTACCGGGATTCCGGAGCCCCAGCACCGAAAACGCCATAGCGATCCGGTGGTCGTCGTAGGTCTGCACCACGGCCGGTTGGAGCGGGCCCGGTGTGATCCGCATGCCATCGTCGGTCTCGGTTGCATCGATGCCCACCCGGCGAAGCTCGTTCACCGTCGCCGCGATGCGGTCGGACTCCTTGTTGCGGATGAACCCGACGCCCCGGATGGTTGTAGGGGTCGAGGCGTAGGCGGCCACGGCGGCCAGGGTCGGCACGGTGTCGGAGAAGTCGCGCAGGTCAGCGTCCACACCCATCAACTTCGAGGGCCCGGACAGCACGAGGGCATCTGCCTCATGGCGGATCGTCGCCCCCATCTGCGAGAGAACCTCGGCGAACTCAATGTCGCCCTGCATCGACTCCGAGCAGAGACCCTCGAGCCGAACCGTACTGCCGGTGATCGCCGCGGCGGCCAGAATGTAGGAGGCCGCCGACGCATCGGGCTCGATCGAATAGTCACACGCCACGTAGGTACCGGGGGCAACGACGAATCCGTTTCCGGCGACCTCGGTCACCTCGGCACCGAACGCCCGCATCACACCCACGGTCATGTCGAGGTATGGGGTCGACACCAACTCGCCGGTGAGCTCAATCGACAGCCCGTCCTTCATGCGAGGCGCGGCCATCAGGAGCGCCGACGCAAACTGACTCGAGATGTCGCCCGGCAGCGAGACTTGGCCGCCCACGAGGTTGTCGGCGTGAACGACCGCGGGCAACGAGGTGGTGGCGCCCGGTGTTTCGACGCGCGCGCCCAGTGAGCTGAGGGCATCGACCAGGTCGCCCATCGGCCGGGCGGCGAGCTGCTCGTCGCCGGAGATCGTTATTGCACCGGTTCCCGTGGCGGCGATAGCCAGGAGAAACCGTCCGGTGGTGCCCGACTGGTTTGCATCGAGGGTAAGTGGCCCGGCCAGTTCGGAATCGCCGATACCGGTGACCGACACGATTCCAGCGGGCCAGTCGGCTTCGACCACGGCGCCAAGCGACGTGATCGCTCCGGCCATCGCACGGGTATCGTCGGCATCGAGGACACCGCTGAGGGTGGAGGTGCCAGAGGCAAGGCCCGCGACCAACAACGCACGATTGGTGATGCTCTTTGACCCCGGAACCCGAGCGGTGGCATCAAAGGGGCTCGTAACCGGACGGATGAGGCGTGGTCGACTCATCACTGCAACGCCTTTATCCGTGGTCGGTATCCCCGAGCCAACAGGCCTGCATCGAGTTGCGCCGCACTTGCCGAGGCGACCACGACGGTCAGGAGCCCCTCGTCGCGCTCGGCCCGGTGAGAGATCTCGATGTCATACACATTGATGTTGAGCTCGCCCGCCAAGGAGAGCACCTGAATGAGTTCGCCCGGCTGGTCGGGCACGGGTACCCGGATCTCGCTGAGCTCGCTCGGGTGCAATGCCGAGGACGGGAGACTGCTTCGCGCGGCTCGGGCGTCGGTGAGGAGCTCATGCAGAGCTTCGGAATCGCCGGCCTCGACCGTTGCGCGAACTGCGGCGAGCGAGCTGATGAGGTCATCGAGTACCGACACGATGGCGGTCTTGTTGGATGCACAGATATCGATCCACATTCGAGGATCGCCCGAGGCCACCCGGGTCATGTCGCGGAAGCCACCGGCCGCGAGTCGAAGCAGGGCGCGATGTTCGAGGGAGCGGTCGCTGGCCAGGCTCATCAGGGTTGCGGCGGTGAGATGTGGGACGTGGGAGATCATGGCCACGAGTTCGTCGTGACGATGGGGGTCGATGACGACAACGTCGGCGCCCAGGCTCACCACTACCGAACGAATGTCGGCCAGCGAGTCATCTTCGGTGTTCGGCGATGGGGACAGTACCCACACCGCGCCCTCGAACAGCGCTGCATCGGCGCCTGCAAGCCCTGACTGCTCCGAGCCAGCCATCGGGTGTCCGCCGATAAAGCGCGCATTGGACACCTGACGGGCGATGTCGCCCTTGACGCTCGCCACATCGGTCACCAGACCTTCGGTTTCCGCAAGCGCCCGCTCGATGGCCTCGATGGCGGATCCGGCAGGTACGGCAACGAAGGTCACCGAGGCGTCGCTGAGGCCGCCCTCGGCGATCACGCCTCTTTCACGCGCGGCAGCCACGACATCGGGGTCCTCGTCGTCGCCGACGACCCGCCATCCTCGGGCGCCAAGAGCCAACGCAATCGAGCCGCCAATCAGTCCCAGGCCGAGGACGCCTACGGTGCGCTGGGGTTCATCCGTTTCTGACACGACGTTGAATCGTAGTGCTCTCAAAGTCGTCGGCCATCACCGGTTTCCGGGCTCCTCAGCCAGGTGTACGGCCTCGGCCAGAGCACGCACTTCTTCGGAGGTGAGCTCGCGCCACTCCCCCGGTTTGAGCTGCCGGTCAGCAATTGGCCCAATCCGGGTTCGCACCAGCCGGTTCACCGGGTGGCCAATGGCATCGCACATGCGTCGAACCTGACGGTTCCGGCCTTCGTGGATCGTCAGCTTCACCACGCCCGGAGTCGCCATCGACGCCTGAGCCGGCGAGGTCAGCCCGTCGTCGAGTTCGACTCCCTCGCGCAGCTCGCGCAGCGCACCGCGGCTCGGTGTACCGGTGACCTGCGCCAGGTACTCCTTCTCGACGCCAAAGGACGGATGGGTCAGGCGATGGGTGAGCTCGCCGTCGTTGGTGAGAATCAGGAGACCCTCGGTTTCGAAGTCGAGCCTCCCAACCGGGAACACGCGGGGTTGGTCGGGGACCAACTGCACAACAGTCGGGCGTCCTTGAGGGTCATCGGCGGTGGTGACGGTGTCGGTGGGCTTGTTGAGGAGGTAATACACCGCGTCGGGACGGATGGGAATCATCGCGCCATCGAGTTCGATGACATCGGTTTCGGGGTTGACCCGGCGGCCCAGCTCGGCGGTCTGGCCATTCACGACCACTCGGCCGTCAGCGATCAGGTCCTCGCACACCCGCCGACTGCCGATGCCAGCCCGGGCCAGTACCTTCTGAAGGCGCTCTCCCTCGGGGCCGGAGGATCCCTGGGACATGTCAGTCGTGGTCAGACCGAGCCGACTCGCGAAGATCGATCACCACGGCATCCAGGCGACTATCGACATCAGCCGCGGTCTCAGAAGTGGTGTCAGACACATCTTCGTTTTCGGAGGTGGTGTCAGACACATCTTCGTTTTCGGGAGCCGGCATCAGCTCTTCGTCGACCGGTTCGGCGCTCAAGCTCTGCTCGAGGGCTTCGACCAGCTCGGAGCCGGGCGCGAAATCGCCCAATGCGGGCAGATCGTCGATCGACGACAAACCAATCCGTTCGAGGAACATCTCGGTGGTGTGAAACAGCACGGCCAATCCCTGGCCATCCTCGCGGGGCACCTCGTCGATGTACCCGCGCTGATGAAGCGTGCGTATGACGGCGTCAGCGTTCACGCCACGAATCGCCGCGACCTGCGCACGCGAAAGCGGTTGCTTATAGGCGATGATGGCCAACGTCTCGAGTGCCGCGGCTGAAAGTCGGCTCGACTGCCCTTCGAGTGCGAACCGCTCGATGTAGGGCGCGAGGTCGGTGTGGGTCTGGAATCGGTAGCCACCTGCCACGTTGACGAGCACAAACCCGCGATTCTCCGCCTCGTACTCCGCAGCCAACTCCGCGCACACCTTGTCCACCATCGCCGCACTCACCTCGGTGAGTTGGGCCAGAAGCGATGCGGCGACCGGACTGTCGGCCACCAGAATCAACGCCTCGATGGCGCGGCGGATCTCTTCGGGGGCATCCTCGGTCAAGGTTTCATCCTTCATAATCATCGAATTGCAGGTCGTGGGTCCGATTCTCGCCGATCCAGGTGATCGTGATGTCGCCGAACGACTTGATCTGGCCGAGCTCGATCAAGTCCTGTTTGTACAGCTCCAGAATCGCCAGGAATCGCACGACGATCTCGATGCGATCCACCAGCGAAGCCGTGAGTTCTCGGAAGCTGAGCGAGCCGGATCGAGGAAGCTCATCGAGTAACTCGACCACCGCATCGGCCACGGTGACCTTGATGGGCGTCACGTGGAACAGGTCGACCCGTGGTTCGGGCTTCGGGGTAACGGCCTTGATGAACGCGTTGCGCAGGTCGATTGGTTTGGTCGAGGCGAGCATGTCGGGGGCGAGACCGATGAACGCTTCGTCGAGTCCGGCCCGCCGCGGGTAGGAGCGGCTGGCGTTCGCGGTCATCGTTCGCAGAACCTGCGCAGCATCCTTGAACGTCTTGCACTCGATGAGTCTTGCCAGAAGCAGATCTCGTTCTTCCCACAGCGCCAGTTCGTCGTCGAGCTCGAACCGCTCCTCGACCGGTAGCAGGCGACGACACTTCAACTCGACCAGGGTGGCGGCGATCAGAAGAAACTCGGTCGCAACCTCGAGGTCGGTGGAGTCCATCCGTTCGAGCTCGGCCAGGTAGGCATCGACGATGTCCGATAGCGATACCTCATAGAGCTCCACCTCGTCTTTGAGGATCAGGTGCAGCAGAAGGTCGAACGGACCGGCAAAGACTGATGTTTCAACCTTGAACGACATGACTTGAAGACGCTAATTCAGTTCTCAGTGCCATACGCGCACCAGGGTCGTTTCTCCTAGGGTCATCGGATGCCTTCCCCTCCTGCCGAGCGAGCCCAACGATCGGCCCTGGTCTGGTTTCGGCGCGACCTTCGGCTTCACGACAACCCGGCGTGGGCGTCGGCGACCCAGCTCGCGTCGTCGGTTACGCCGTTATTCGTCCTTGACGACGCCCTCCTGCGGACCGCTGGCCCGCACCGGCTGAACATGCTCGTCGGCCATCTTCGGGCCCTCGATCGACAGATCGAGGCCACCACCGGAGGGCGTCTCCACATCCTTCAAGGCGACGCCACCAAAGTCGTGCCTGAACTCGCCAGGCAGTTCAGCTCCGTGCACTGGAACCGCGACGTCACTCCCTACGCCACCCGACGCGACACAGCGGTGGCGGGGGTTGTAGAGAGTGCCGAGAGTGCCGAGACCGCGCTGCACACCAGTTGGGGCACGCTGCACCATCCGCCCGGCTCGGTGCTTACGGGAAAGGGCACGCGCTCAAAGGTGTTCACGCCGTTCTACAACGTGTGGCGGGTCACCGACGTCGACCCATGGCCTTCGGCGATCGGCGCCGGGGTTTCCAGCGACCCAGGCGACACCTCGCTGCTCAACCGGTTGGATTCAGGGTCGCCCGCTATGGCGGCGGGTGAAGAAGGGGCGCTCGATCGCCTCACGTTGTGGCTGGATCGCGTCGACCGGTATGGCGATCGGCGCGACTTTCCCGCCGTCGAAGGCACCTCGATGCTCTCCGCCGATCTCCGGTTCGGCACCGTGTCACCCCGCAGGATCTCCAAAGTGCTGGGCGACGCGTCGCCCGGACGTGAGGGGTTCGTCCGTCAGTTGTCGTGGCGCGACTGGTGGGCCCACACGCTTCTGGGCTTCCCTCGGCTCGCTACTGCGGCCGTGCGACCCGAATACGATGCGATCGTCTGGAACAATGATCAGCCGGAGTTTGATGCGTGGTGCGCCGGACAAACCGGCTACCCCATCGTCGACGCGGGCATGCGCCAGCTCAACCAGACCGGCTGGATGCACAACCGGGTCCGGATGATCGTGGGCTCGTTCCTGGTGAAGGACCTGTTGATCGACTGGCGTTGGGGCGAGCGCTACTTCCGCAAGCACCTCATCGACGCCGATGTTGCCCAAAACGCAGGGAACTGGCAGTGGGTGGCCGGTACCGGGCCCGATGCTGCGCCCTACTTTCGCATCTTCAATCCGGTGAGCCAGAGCCGGAAGTTCGACGCCGAAGGCGCCTACCTTCGCCGGTGGGTCCCCGAGCTGGCCGAACTCGACGACAAGACCATCCACGAGCCGTGGACCGCCGCACCCCTCGACCTGGCCAGCGCCGGGGTCATCCTTGGCGACACGTATCCGGGACCGATCGTCGACCACTCGTTCGCCCGGGAGCGGACCCTCGCTGCATATAAGACGGCGAAGGGCTGAAACCACACTACGATCGACGGTCTATGTCACGTGTGTTTTCCGGAATCCAGCCCACCGGCGCCATCCATCTCGGCAACTTTCTCGGTGCGGTTCAGCATTGGGTGGCTATGCAGGACTCGTTCGACACCGTGTACTGCGTGGTCGACCTCCATGCGCTCACCATGCCCCAGGACCCCGATGAGCTTCGGGCCAGCAACCTTCGCGCCGCGCAGGTCCTGCTCGCTGCGGGCATCGACCCGGAACGATCAACCCTTTTCGTGCAAAGTCACGTCCACGAGCATGCCGAGCTGGCATGGATGCTGCAGTGCACGGCGGCGTTCGGCGAGCTTCGCCGGATGACCCAGTTCAAGGACAAGTCCGAGCAGGCCGAGACCGGCTCGACCGGGTTCGTCTCGGTTGGGCTCTTCACCTATCCGGCACTGATGGCCGCCGACATCCTGCTCTATGACACCGATGCGGTGCCCGTGGGAGACGATCAACGCCAGCACCTCGAACTCACCCGAGATGTCGCCGAACGATTCAACAATCGCTATGGCGACACCTTTGTGATTCCCGAGGCGTACATCCCGCCGGCTGGCGCTCGGGTCATGGATCTGCAACACCCCACCAACAAGATGTCGAAATCCGCCGACTCGGACTCGGGCACCATCCTGCTGCTCGACGAGCCGAAGAAGATCGAAAAGAAGATCAAGCGAGCGGTCACCGACAACGACGGCGAGGTCCGCTTCGATATCGCCGAAAAGCCGGGTGTCTCGAACTTGTTGTCGATCCTGGGCGCAGTCACCAATGAGGAGCCCGCCGACCTGGCCGCCAACTTCGAGCAGTACGGCCCGCTGAAGGCAGCCGCCGCCGAGGCCGTTATCGAAAAGCTCGGTCCGATTCAGCAACGTTTCCGCGAATTCGAAGCCGACCCGGCCGAGACCGAGCGGCTCCTCGCCCAGGGCGCACAGAAAGCCCAACAGAAGGCGGCCGAGGTGCTGGCCCGAGCCAAAACCAATATGGGACTCGCATAGCCACTTCTCGCCGCGGCCCGGCCCCGACTAGTCGTTGTCGGCTTCGTCGAGCGCCGCAGCGAAAGCGGAGTCGATCGTCCACTCGCTCGGCGGAAGATGATGTTCGCGAGCCCAGGCGATGGTGAGTGGATCGCTTCCAGCCACCGCCAGGAGATCGCCGCCCAACTCGGGATGTTTGAGATACAGCCCGATCCGCCGCGTGACGCCCGAACCTTTCACCCAGAGTTCTGCGGTCTCACGACCTGCTACGGCCGCCGACAGTGTGGCCGCCACCCGGAAGTAGGTCCCGAGACCTGAAACGGTCTTTCCGATGTCATGGAGCAGCGCGGCCGCCAACACCTCTCGTGGCGCCTCGGCCAGCATGCTGTCGA
>CAZGVQ010000128.1:0-8649 GCA_964529355.1 uncultured Acidimicrobiales bacterium | reverse complement strand
GGACCGCCACGGAAGCCGTCGTCGCCGCTTTGCAGGCTTGTGCCGTGAAGCCTTTTTCGCCTTTGCGCCCTCGGCGAATGCTGCAATGGATTCCGGTGTGGCCCCCTGCATCGGGATCTCGGCGGTTTTGGCCGGTTCACCGGCGCTCTCGCGCCGACGAATCTTGAGCCACTTCTTCAGCCCGTCAGGGTTGTCGTTAACGCTCTTGTGATATCGCCGCTCCCTTCGCCTGAGACATCCATAGATCCCTCTTCTCCTTCGTGATCTGGGGCGTCATCAGTTCGAACCTGACGCTGACGCATCGTCTTTCGGCGCGCCCTAGTGGCCGCTGGCGGAGAGGATGGCCCGGACTTCTTCGAGTTCGATGGCGCGGACGAGCAGGCAATGCGGTTGCAAGGCCATCCTTCCGGGGGCGTTGCCGGATTCGTCCATCAAGAGCAGTTCGACGGCGAGGCCTGCGTCGGTGCATGCGGCGGCGATTATTTGGGCCTCAAACCGGTCGAAGCCCAGTTCAAGCCGAACGATTTCGTCGTCGCTTTTGCTACCCATCTTTCGATGTGTCCCATCTTCGTCGTCGTTCGTAGTAGTAGTGGAGCTGGGGGGAATCGAACCCCCGTCCGCTGAGTGGTTACCGAACGCGATACGACCATTCCCGATTTTCTGCTTTACGGCCGCAGAACCGTCGAGTCGGCTGGCTTACGCCTTCCGCTGGATCTTTCTCCAATGTCAATGTTCTTTCACACGGTCAGCGGTCTTTCCCTGCGGTCCATCACTGCTTCTGTTGCCGGGCTGCAATGAACAGGCCCCGTGCGCCGGCCCACCGTTAGGGGTGGTCGGCCACAGTTACTCTCTGTACCTAACTAAAAGTTAAGCGGCGAGAGCGAGATCATCCGAAGTGGCGTCTCTTTGTTTGCCCCGTTTTTAGAGTCTGAGCAACTCTGGTCGCACGTCGCGACTTCCAGGTCTCAACGTCGAAACCGATCAGCCCCTAGTGCTTGTGGATTTTCAAGAAGCGCAAGCCTCTCTATCGTACCGCCCCGTACTGACACCCAGCCATCAGGTTTACTGCGCCACGAAACTATCGCTTGACTTCAAGTTGGCTTGAAGTCCTACGCTGAAGGTATGGAACAACACGTAGAGCCGGTCGTCTGCACGCTTACCACCAAGGCCATGCATAACCAGGCGCTGGAGTGGACCGACCTCACCGGCAGGGCCTCGTCGGTTGAGAAGCGACACGACGGCGTGGTCGCGATCTATCCCGCGGACCTCGCAGCCCAGGTCGAAGACCTCGCCCGACGAGAAATCGATTGCTGCGGCAGCTGGCTGTCGATTTCCACCGAGCGGTTGCCCGACGGCATCCGTCTTCGGGCCACCACGGCCAACCCCGATGGTCTCGGCGTGCTGTATGCGATGGTCGGGGCCGAGGAGCAGTGACCGCGCAGCTGTTGTCGATCGGCGAGGTAGCCAGGGCGGCGGGGCTCGCCACCTCGGCAATCCGGTACTACGACGAAATCGGCATCGTCGTTCCCGCAACACGCGAGGGTGGGAAGCGTCGGTACGACAACGAGGCTGTTGGTCGAATCAACTTCATTCGACGATCGCAGGTCGCGGGGTTCTCGCTCGAGGACATCGCTCGGATTCTCGACGACACCAACGGAGCATGGCGCGGATTGGTTCGCGCCAAACGTGACGAACTCGCTGAAAGGCGCGCCCAGCTCGATGAGCTCATCACCATGCTCGACGAGATAGGCGAGTGCGGCTGTTTGGCGGTTGCCGAGTGCCCGGCAGCCTTGCCTGGCTCTAGCTGACCTTTGCCAGCTCGGTGAGAAGAACGTCGGTGGGCGGATAGTCGCCCAGCGCCTCGCCGATGTGGCTCCACGCAACGTTCTGGTCGCTATCGAGAATCAGCGCTGCGGGCCGGTTGGTGGCATCGGTCAGCTCTAGGCGGAACTGCTTCCACGAGCCCAGCGACTTGCCGTAGTTCACCATGCCTTGGGGTTTGGCGAGGATGGCCGGCGAGGCTCGCTCGATCTCCAGTGACTTCCGGGTCGAGTACTCAGGGTCCATGAGGAGGGCAAAGGGAAAGCCAGAGTCCACCACGGTCTGGGCCATCGATGCCGGCTTCGAACCAATGGCTACCGCATCGGCGCCCAGTTCGGTGATCTTGGGGTAGATCTCCCGCAACTGCGAGAGATAATCCATGCAGGGCAGTCAACCCCAGTAACGGAGCAGCTGGATGACCAGGGGCTTGCCCTTGTAGTCCTGCAGCGAGGCTACCGACTGGTCGGGGTGCGTGAGCTCAAGTGTTGACGCGTCGAACATCGAACGATTCTAGGTCAGCCAGCCGGCGTAGGGCTCGGCGGCGGCTAGCGAAGTTTGAGCTGCGGGGCCACTTGGTCGATCGCGAGATCGAGCTGCTCATCGGGTTCGCCAAAGGGGACGAAGATGAGCGCGTCGACGCCTGCGTCGAGCATCTCCTGACAGCTGGCCGCAACCTGTTCCGCATTGCCGACAGCCGCCCAACCGGGGGTGATGTCGGCGGGTGGGGGAGGAAGGTCTGCGGTGTCGCCGATAAAGAAGCCCACGAATGACGTGAGTCGGTGGTGGTCGGTGCGGCTGGCGGCGGCTCGACCGGCATTGGTCTGCGTGCGAATGTCGGCCACGTCGGCCGGTTCGAGACCTTCGCCCATGATGGTGCCGTCGGCGACCTCGCCAGCGAGACGCAGCGACACTGGCCCCCGTACACCAAGGGAGATAGGGAGCGGTGCTGGGGGAGGGAACTCGAGGGTCACCTGGTCGAGCGAGACATACCGGCCGTCGATCGAGACGGTTTTGCCTGCCAGAAGCTGACGGGTGGTGGTGACGGTTTCTCGCATGAGGGTGATGGGGGAGTCCACCGCCTCGCCGATCTGCTTCATCCAGTAGTCGACTCCGTGACCCACTCCACACATCAGGCGACCGGGGTAGAGGCGGTCGAGCGTGGCCCACTCCATAGCGAGCGTTGCCGGATTGCGGAACGGCGCGGGAGCGATGCCATGGCCGATCTTCGATTGGGTGGTTGCCGCGAGCACCGCGGTGAGCTGGCTGACGCCACCGGCATAAAAGCAATCTTCGACGATCCACAGCTCATCGAGGCGACCGTCGAGTCGGCGAACGTGGACGGGTACATCCTCGGGAGGGATGTGGCGCATCACCATGGCACCGAGGGTCTGGGATGGGGCTTGTGGCATGGCGTGAGTCTTCCAGCTGGCCCCATGGCCTGCAGATCTTTCACGGTTTCGAAATTCTTTGGGTTTGGTGTTGACGTCTTTCGGTGCTTCTGACTACTATCGAACATATGTTCGATTACGATGGTGAATCTCAGACGGAAGCCGGTGACCCATATGCGGGTGTGCTCCCGCGTTCTGAAGAGTTCGCTGTTGCTGCCTGCGGGGTGGCCGAGGTCACCGACTTCGCCGATGCAGTCGATGTGCTTACCAAGGTCGACTGGACGCTGTTTGGGGCCGACCAGCTGGGTGATTTGTTGCGGGCGCACACGGTGCTGTCGGCACGTTTGGCGGCTGTCGACATGGCGATGCTCGACGCGTTTGATCGGGCGGCCGACGGCCAGCGGGTGCACGGCCGGGCGGTTGCGGGCTGGTTGGCTGCGCAAACCGGTATCCCGCGCCATGAAGCGTCGCGTCGGGTGATTGCAGCTCGTCGTTTGCGCGATATGCCCGAAACGTTTTCGGCGTTGCAGATGGGCGATATTCACTTCGCGCACGCGGTCGCGTTGGGGAAGACCTCAGAGAAGAAGCACCTGGCGTGGGCATTCACCGCAGCGGAACGCGACGACCTCGTTCCGGCCGCCAAGACCATGTCGTGGCAGAACTTTCGAACGGTGCTGTGGAAGTTCGAGCAGGCCGCCGATCCGTCGCAGGGCGACAACGACGCGGAGCATGATGAGGCTCGGGCCGAGTTCAATTTCTCGGCGACCTTCGAGGGCGCTTTTCGGGCCGATGGCTGGTTCGACCCCATCTCTGGCGAGATCGTCGATGCCGAACTCAAGCGCCTCTGTCAGCAGTTGCTGGCCGACGACTGGGCCGAGGCCCGGGCCCGTTTGGGCGATGACGCCCGCATCAAGGATCTGTGCCGCTCGCAAGGACAACGGATGAAGGACGCGCTGGTGCTCATGGCCAGGCGTTCCGCGGCGGCCCGCACCGGTTCACTTCCGTGTGTAAATGTGCACGTCGACTACGCCACCTTCACTGCGGCGATGAACGAGCTTGCCGGTTTGCCCGGGGCCTATTCCGCCGAGGGTGTGCGCGAAACCAACGCCGGTGTGCCCATCTCGGCCCGGCAGATTGTTGGGCTGGCTCTTGAGGGTCATGTTCGACGGGTCGTCTTCGACAACGACGGCCAAGTCATTGATTTCGGGGCGAAGAAACGATTCTTCACCGGTGCGCTTCGTGAAGCGGTCGAGGTTCGTGACCGGGTGTGTCAGCATCCGGGGTGCGGGTTGCCCGCGGTGTGGTGCGAGGTCGATCATGTCGATCCGTTCTCCAGAGGCGGCCCAACGTCCATCAAGAATGCGCAGTTGCTCTGCGGGTTCCACAACCGCCGAAAACGCGACAGCCATATGACCCCCTGGTGGGACCAAACGATCGACCGACTCGTGTGGCTCACCCACCCACCGATCTAGAACAAGAATTCGCTTCCGATGAAAATCAGCAAACCGGCCAACCCACCAACGAGGGTGCCGTTGATCCGGATGAATTGCAGATCTCGTCCAACATGGGGTTCGACGCGGTCCACCAGCTCCTGGGGGTCCCAATCCTCGACGGTTTGCGCGATCAGATGGCCGATTTCGGCGCGTCCCGAGTCAGCGATGTGGACAATGACCGAAATGATCCACTTGTCGATTCTGGCTTGCAGTGCCTCATCGTTGGCCAGGTGATGGGCAAGGACCACCAGTTCGGCCTCGATCCTGGGTCGAACGGCCGAGTCCACCATGTGAGTCGCTTCCCCGAACTCACGATGCATCGAGGAGAAGAGCGCTTTGGTCCAGCTATGGAGCTCGGGGAACCCAGGAAGCTCGTGCTCGAGCTGCTCACCTTTTTCGGCCAGTCGATCACGCAACATCGTGTCAACCACCAGCTCCACGTTCTTGTCATGACTGAGCTTCTGGGACACCGCGGCGGCAATGGTGGACACTTCGGTCACGACTGTCCGGGCATTCTCTGGCACCTGCAACCACTCGCCGAGGGTGCGAGACAGGCCGGTGGCTTCCAGCTTTTCGGCCACCACATCGCCGGCCAGGAAGTTCTCCTGAATGAAGTTTCCCAGGCCGACGCCGATTTCGTCCTTACGCTCGGGAACGATTGCGGTATGGGGGATAGGAAGACCCAGTGGACGTTTGAACAGGGCGTTTACCGCAAACCAATCGGCCAGAGCACCAACCATGGCCGCCTCGGCGGTGGCCCGCACATAGCCCAGCCACGGTTGCTCGGCTTCCAACGCCCGAGAAATCACGAACGCGATGGCGGCGCCAACCAGCAGGGCCACGGCCACCGCTTTCATCTGATTCACCCCAGCCCGCAGCTCAACTTCCTCCGGGGTGGGCACAGAGATGTCTGCTGAAGTCGTCATGAGAGAGATCGTAGTCAGCTTGCGTCGCAGCTCAGGCGGTACATCCCGGGAATGGCTGGGTAGGTTGTTGGGCCGAAGCGTGCGCAGATCAAAAGCACGAACCGTTAGGGCGACGAGATGTCAGATGAGTTGAAGATCGGCGAATTGTTTGGTGGCGCAGCCGACGGCGGATTGTTCGACATCCCGGTCGGCGACATGGGAGCGGTCGGCGACGCTGGTGTTGTGGTTATCGGGTGCGCAACGGCAACGCCCTACGAGTCGGTGGGTGCCTATTGTGCGGAGGGGCCCGATGCCATCCGGGCTGCTGTTGGCTGGCCGGGTATGGGCGAGCACTGGGATTTCGACCTCGGCGGCACGCTATTGCCAGCGGGGGTCACGGCAATCGATTGGGGCAATCTGCCCATCTCCACCACCGACTTCGCCGCCAATCGGCAGTTGATCCAAGCCACCGTCGAGCAGATCCTCTCCGCTGGCGCGATACCCGTGGTTCTCGGTGGTGACGATTCGATACCCATTCCGATCCTTGCCGGCTACGAGAACCACGTTTCCGAGCAGGGTCCCGTAACCATTCTCCAACTCGATGCCCATATCGACTGGCGCGACGAAGTGCAGGGCGAACGCCAGGGGCTCTCCAGCAACATGCGGCGAGCCTCGGAGATGCCGTGGGTTGAGACAATCGTCCAGGTGGGAGCCCGGGGGTCGGGGAGTGCCCGACCTTCCGACGTGCAAGACGCACGAGACTGGGGCGTCGAGTTCTTCCCGATGAAGGCGGTTCGATCCAACGGGCTCGAGCCGGTCATCGAGGCCATACCCGAAGGCGGGTCGGTGTATGTGGCGTTGGATATCGACGTGATGGACCCGTCAGTAGTGCCGGGAGTCATCGGGCCGGCCCCCGGTGGGTTTCAGTACGGTGCCGTCATCGATCTCCTTGAGGCAGTGGCGCACAAGGCCACCATCGTCGGGTTCAACCTGGCTGAGTTCGCACCATCGGCCGATGTCGGCAACCGCGGCGCACTGGTGGCGGCCCGACTCGCCGCAACAGCGATGGGCCTGATCGCCCGCCAGCGAAGCGCCGGTGGCGTCCGATGAAACAACCGTTTTCGAAGACCGGCGTGTCGAAAGTCGTGCGATCCACGATGGGTGCGGCCGCCAACAAGGTTGCGGGCAACGACAAGCTCATGAGCATTGCCTATGACCTCATGAACGAGACCAACTTCGGAGGCATTGCTGCGCACGAGGAAATGCTGAGCGACAGCGTTCGGGTCGACGCCTACCACCAAGCCATTCATCGATATGTGCAGCCCGGCGATGTGGTGCTCGATGTCGGGACTGGAACCGGGCTGCTGGCATTCATGGCCGCCAAGGCCGGGGCGGCCAAGGTCTACGCGGTTGAACACAGCGACTTCATCGAGGTGGCTCAGGAGCTTGGCGCTGCCAACGGATTCACCAACATCGAGTTCTTGCAGGGAAACAGCAGGGACCTCACGATGGCCGACCTTGGCGGCAGCGAAGGCGGTGGCGTCGACGTGGTGCTGCATGAGCAGATGGGCGATGAGCTGTTCAACGAGAACATGGTCGAGAATCTGATCGATGTTCGAGATCGCCTGTTGGCACCAGGTGGGCGGATCCTGCCGTCCCGGTTCCGGCTCTTCGCCGAGCCGGTGAGCATGGCGAAAACGCATCGGGTGCATCGCATCTGGGAGACGCCGCTTCCCGATGGGCTCGACTTTCGGGTGTTGCGGGATTCGGCGGTGGCCGACCGATACATGGCAAGCCGCCCAGCGCAGCTTTGGCTTCGGCCGGGTGGCGTTGCATCGACGGTTGGGACACCCGAGCCGGTGCTCGACTTTGATCTCCACGCGCTGAACAGCATCGGCGACCTGGTCAAGACCCACCGGGTGGAACGAACGGCAACTTTCGACGCGTTGGTCGATGGTGTTGCGGTGTGGTTCGAGGCCGTCTTCGGCGGAGGCACAGAAGCAGACGCCGACGATGAAGTAACACTCACCACGTCGCCGCTGGCACCGCTCACCAGTTGGGGAAATCGAATGTTCCGAGCGGAAACCGGGGTCCGCTCCGGCGACACCCTGAGCTACTTCCTCCACATGGACAACCTGGTCGACGCATCGACCTGGCAGGTGGGCCTGGAGACGTAGGGGAGAAGTAGCGGGGAGGAGCACGGGTAGCTGGTGATCCGGCACAGGACCCGCTACCGAACTCCACAACTTCTTCACCGTTCGGCCAAGGTGAAATTTTACGTTTGGTACATGACCGATACCTCGCAGGCGCGCCGTGAAAGCTATTGGTCGATCCCCCATCCTGGTCGGGCACTGGTAGCGCTGGTCATCGGGGCGGTGGCGTTCGATCTGGTGTTCCGCGGTCCGGTAGGGCTGTTGTCGACGGTGAGTCTGGGCCTCCTGGTGCTCGCCGCCGTCCTGGGGCGGTGGGCCAACAGCCCGGCCGGATGGTCGTGTCTGGTTCTCACGGTTCCGCCGCTGGCACTGCTGATGGTGCGGGCTTCATGGTGGCTGGTTCCCCTCAACGTCATCGCCGTTCTCGGCTTGGTGGTTTTGGCCATGGAGCTTCGGAACGAACCCCACGCGGTGAGCCGAGCGGCGGCACGACTACTAAGGCCCACACCGGCCTTGTTCAGCGCGGTGTCGTGGCCCGCACTCCTTCTTTCGGTACTCGGACCGGTACTTCGGGTGGTGCCGAGGCGGATAAGCGACCCGGCGTCTGGGCGCTCGGCGGGTTCGCTGGGCCGAGGGTTGCTCATCACATTGCCCGTGGTGTTGATACTCGTGGCACTGCTGGGCTCGTCGGACGCGCTGTTCGGAAGCTTGCTCAAAACGCCGACTGCCCCCGACCAGGTGGTGTCCCACGTTGCCCGCCTCGTCGTCGGGTTCGTGTTGTCCGCAGTGCTCGCCACCCGTGCACTCCGTCGCGTTGTTGAGCCGCCGCTGCGGGTTGCCCCTAAGCTCGGAAGCACCGAAGTCACGATGCTGTTGGGCGCAATCACGG
>CAZGVQ010000127.1:0-8651 GCA_964529355.1 uncultured Acidimicrobiales bacterium | reverse complement strand
GTGTAAGCCTCATCGAAGTACAGCTGGGCGGTCAGAACCTCGCGGTCATCGACCCAGACTCTGGTGTGGATGTGTACCGCTCGGCCGCCGTACCAGCCGGGATAAATCGTCTGAAACTCCAGAATGCCTTCGGCATTTGCGGTCTGAATCCCCCGCATGAACGTGGTGCCTTCGCCCTCGTCTTTCCCATCGCCATTGTCGACATAGGACGAGTAGTCGCCGGTGGCATCGGTGTGCCAGATCTCAACGCTGGCCGACGGCACGGGCTGACAGCTCGCGTCGACGACTCGCATCCCCAACCGCAGCGGATGCCCGGGATAGCCCTCGGTGACATCGCGCCGATCCAGGAGTTCACGCGACGGGAACGGCCCCGCACCCGATGAAGGCAGCAGCGCACAAATCGGCAGCGCATCGAACGCTGCGGGGGTGAGCGCCGCAAGGTCGGTTGACGGTTCGGATGTATCAGCTGGGTCGGGGATAACCGAATCGCTCGACCCGGTGCAAGCACTCAGCCAGAGTGCACTTGCCCCAAGGAGAAATGCTCGACGATCAGGTTTCGGAGACCACGAGACATCGTCGCCCCGCGGCCTCACCGGGGACGGTTCTCCCGTTGCGAGTCGACCGTTGCTCGTAACTGGTCGACCGCTGTCTCCCACGTGGTCACGTTCAACGCTTGGCTGTTGGCCTCCGCCGCCTCGATGGTGGCCGCCTCGATCTGCGCGACCCAGGTGTCGAGCAGCGGATCGATAACCGAGGAACGCAAGGGGCCAGCGTGGAGGCGGTCGAACGCCGCCAGGTAGTCGTCGGTCATGGTGGCCCAGGCGGCAAACAACGGGTCACAAGATGCTGACAGCTGCGGAATGTTGAATGACCCGAAGGGAAACGGTTCACAGTCGTCGGTGATCTCGCCCAATGCGTCGGCGACGGTGATGAACCCGCCGATGATCGTGGAACTGTCGGCAAACGCGTTGTCGATATCCCACGGAATCATGTGGAGTTGACCGCTATCGGTTTCCTCGTACCAGAAGAAGTTGTGCGGATCGCAGCCCTGCAAGCGAGCGACGTCGCCGATGCAGTACCAGTGGAACGGGCCATCGTCGTGAAGGATTGTCCGGTCGACAGCCAACTGGTTCATGAGGCGGTCAACGTCCATGTACTCGCGGACAACCGCAGCCCGCTCGGCATCATCGGCCACGGCGCCCAGATCGGTGGCGAAGGCTCGGACGAGCTCGGCGGTTGGATCCTCATCTTCGTTGGTTCTGAGGCTGTCGATGTAGACCTCTTCGTCGAATGGTTCGCCGTCGAGGGTGACCGGCCAGACCTCCTTGTAGAGGTTGCCTTTCCCGTCGTCGAAGTTGGCACGGGTGAAACGCCCATCGATGTTCTCGACCAGGGCGTACAGGCCACTGAACTCCCCGTTGATCACCACTCGGGCGTTGGTTGCACGCGGCGCCGCGACGTCCATTTCCCGCCAAAGCCAATACCCAAGTCGCTCCCGCAGCTGAGAGTCATCGTTGTTCATTGCGTGAAACTGAAGTTTGCGGACACCCAGGAACTCGTCCTTGGAGTCTTCCCAGTTGATCTTGATCTTCATCGAGAGTTTCGGGCAGGTCTTTGCACCCTCGGCAAGAAACGGATTGGGCCCGTCGAGGCATCGGGCAAAGGCACCGATCGAACCCTTGTAACGGATGCCGACGGGGATGGTCTCACCTTCGAACGTGAGGGTTCCCTCCACGTACTCTTCGGCCGCCGGATCTGCGTCGAGAAATGCGAGGTCGTCTTCGCTCAGGTCGAGTTCGAACGTGTGAAGCTCATCCTGGGAGAACAGGTAGTCATCGTCGAGCCCCGCGAATGGCTCATCGTCGTCTTCCGACTCCGCCGCCACTTCCTGCACGGCGTCCCCCTCTCCGCCGTCTTCTTGCTCTCCTTCGCCTTGTCCGTCTGTTCCGTCTCCGGCTTCGGGAATCGCCGAATCGTCGGTGTCTGCATCGGAATCCGTCGTTGCCGACGAGTTCTCAGCACCGGTCGCAGGCGCACTTGCCGAATCGGTATCGACGGCGGCGCTGGAGCACGCGGCCGCGAGCAGGCATGCGAGCACGAAGAGGAGCAGCGAGAACTTCATCGCCGATCACGCTAACCCAGCCGGCGGGCCTAACGACAAAGGCCCGCGACCCCTACCCACCTCCGGAAGGCGATTTGTGGGACCCCGGGGGACGCCGGGGTCCCCCATCCTGTTGGGACGTAATGCCCGCCAGGATGGGCATCCGAAGATGCTGTGGCTTAGCAATATAGATCATCGAGCGATCCCATAGAGGAAAGAAATGGAAAAGAAATGTAAGAAAAGCGACGCGTCATAGCTCAATGACGCGAGGATTCATTTGTGAGGCAGTGCGCCTCGTATAGGTTTTGGCGACCGCTAGGACCTTGGAATCCTGGCTGCCTTCAGCGTCGCAGCCGGCACTCCCGCCTCGCGCCATGCCTCATAGGAGATTCCCTTGCGGGCGGAATATGCCTGGGCGACTTCCACAAAGTCGGCCTCGAGCCGCTTGTAGCCGTCGTTGGACGCAAGCTCGGCCAGTTCGGCCTTGAGGTCAAGCCGTTCTTGAAAGAGCTGTAGTCGCAGGATCGGGCTTGCCGTTTCAAGCTTTATCTCTATGGCTTCCAGGCGCTTTTGAAGCGTCTCTGGACTTCGCTTGGTCCGACGCCCCTGGACCTCAACCGATGCGAGATACGCCCCGATGCGACGGCTTTGCGCACGGCCTTCCTCTAAGGCGACCTTGTGTTCTTCGGTCATCGCCATCTGCACGCCCTCCAGGGAATCCGACTCGGGGACCTCGCGGAGGCCCCACGAGAGACAACTTACGTCGGTTGCTGATTGGTTACAAGCCGCCCTTTCCTTGCGCGCCCAGGTTGAAAGGTATCTATCAGATGCAAAAGTCTGATAAGCCTCGCATTGCGATATCTATATTCAAGACCCCACGAGAGAAATATGCACGATGCACCCGAGTTCGCAATAGCTCTGACGTCGCGGCATAAACGGACACGTGCGGCCCAGCTTCGACGAGCATTGACGCCACAACGCTGGGATGAATCGCTGAAATCAGAGATCCTCCCAGAAGAGAGAATCTCCTACCAGGACGAACTCCAACACGGCGACCTGCTTTTTGCTCGAAGACCAGGCGGCATACAGGTGTTGATCGACATCGCTGGCGACCACTTTCGCCACGTTGGAATCTTGGAGCGCCATGGTGGTCGTTCGACAGTCCTCGAAGTGGGAAGGCCCGGCTACCGCACCCGCGAACTCGGCGAGTTCATCGATGCCTATGAAACCATCGCGGTAGCACGACTGTCCACGAATGACTGTCGATGTTCGTCCCTCATCGTCGAGGATGCGCGCCGACTAATGAAGGGACCACCATGCACCTATGTGTCTCGAAAGCTGTTGGCCTTTGCTGGCCTGGTTTCGCTTGTCCGTGGCCAGTCGCTCTGCGAGTTCTCCTACCCCGTGGCTTGTTGGGTAATGCGCTGCATTCAGCCTGACACCATGGTTCTTCAGCACAGTTGCGCGACGTTCATCGTGCGCGCTTTCGAGGAGATCTGTCCGCACCACACGCTCGACATCGACCTCTCCGTCGCGAAAACCGTCCAAGATCGGCACCAACATCAATTCGGAGAACTCGCCAGCCTGGTGGCTCTTCCCGACGACATCTGGAGATCAAGCGCCCTCGCACAGCGATTTTGGCTCAAAACCGCAGCTACCGACGACCAACGGCGCGCAGTTGCAGCCCGACCTGTGGGCTCAGCCCCAGCGCAGACCGAGATTGCGGCATAGCCCGCCGACGGCATGTGCGGGTGCTGCGTTCACCCCGAGAAAATTGGCCGCCAACAATAAGCCTTCTCCGATCGCTTGGTCTAGCTTTACATCGGCCACGTCCCGGCCATTCAGGAGCAATGGACTGCTTTAGCGTCGTCGCGATCGGAAAGGTCTCAGCTGTCGTGGACAGCATTGGCCGGCCCAAGGCTCTCTCGCCTGCCAAACGGCAGCTCTTGGCCGTGTTGGTGGCCGCTGGCCCCGAAGGGCTTGCCGACACCCAGGTTGTTGAGGAACTTTGGCCCGAGACCGTCGCAGGGACGTCGGCGGCGACCCTCAGAATGGCGGTATCGCGACTTCGACAGGATCTTCCCGAGGGCTCGCTCGAGTACCGACGCGGTTGGTGTCGGCTTACCCTCGCGCCCTCGGAGGTGGACGTGTGGGCCATCCACGAGCTTGCAACCTCGCGACCCGAGGCAGGCCAACTCGTCGACATCTGGCCAGCGATGTTGGGGCGACCATTTGCCGGCACGGAATCCACTCCGTTCATCAGAGCGGCGATCGCGGAGCTGGCACAAGCTCGCACAGCGTTGCTGCAGAGTTTTCTCGACCGACCCGAAGCCGCAGTGGGGACCGACCTGCCACGACTCGTCCGAACGCTCGCTACAAGAAGACTCGCTGCCGACGACCCGTTGGGCGAGGTCGTCGACGAAGCGATCCGTCTCGATGCCGCCTTTCGTCCGCTCATCGCTGCATCGGCGTCCACCGATGGGCCACAGCGCAAGAAGAGCGGCACAGATATTCCGCCCGCGATGGCTGGAAAGCACACCGCAAGGCTCGCCGGTCGGGAGGACCTCTTGGCCAAGATTCGGTCGATGGCCGTCGACGGACGGGGCGGCATCGCCCTGCATGGGTCAGGCTGGTCGGGCACAACAGCGACCCTCCTCAGCGCCAGCGAATGCCTCACCGAGGACGGATTCCGGGTGTTCTTCTTGGTACCCACGCCAGAAACCGACGCGTCGTTTGGTCCGATCCTGCAAGCCGTACCCGAGTTCGGTCCGATCATCGATGACTACCTCGCCAGCGCCGAGCCAGACGGCATCCGACGAAGCCGGTGCTACGCATCGGTGTTGCGAACCATTCGTGATGAGTTCGCCGAGCCAGTCTGTTTCATCATCGATGACGCGCAAACACTGGACGATCAGTCGTTTCGGCTGCTGCAATTTTTGAGCCAATCAGCGGCGCCGCATCCCATCATCTGTTTGGCTGGATTCACCGAACCTGCGGCATCAGAGGCGGAGGCGTTGGGACTTCGGTCGTTGCAACTCGAACCACTTTCCAGGGCGGCGATCTTCGAAATGGTCACGAACGAACTCCCCGAAACCAGCGCTGCACTACGTCGAAACCTGGTCGACGAGCTCCTCGAGAAGTCGGGCGGCGCCGCCGGCTACGCGGGCAACCTCTTGAAGGATCTCGACCAAAAAACGATGAGCTGGCGGCAGATAGAGAGGCGAGCCGAGACAGTACCGGCGCGTTTATCTGGACTGTCAGAGGCCGCCACGGAGTGCGCAGTTACCGCCGCTATTCTGGCAGAGCCAGTCGGACCGAAAGCACTTCGGCGGGTGACCGGGCTGTCCGATGAAGCCGCCGCGAAGGCCTGTGCTCAACTTGTACAGCTGGGCGTCCTCGATGCAACAGATGATGCCGACACCTACCGGTGGAGTGGTGAGGTACCTGTTGAAGTTGCAAAGTCGCTCAGTTCACCACAACAACTCAAGGTCCTGCATTTGCGAGCAGCGGCCGAGAGCCAAGATGTTCACCGGATCGCCATTCTCACCGAGGCCGCCCTCCCACTGACGACTGTCCATCATTCCGCGGCCGCCCATATTCGTTCGGCCAGAGCACACCTGGAGGCGAACAACCCTCGGGGCGCCGCGTCCGGATTCAGCAGGGCGCAGCAGCTGAGCCACGACGAGTTGACCGCGCGTGACCTCGTCGAATACGCAGCGGCAACGGATCTGTCGGGTGGCGACGGAACGGCGCCGCGGCTCCAAGCGTTTCAGGTCGCATGCGACGACGAAGACTGGCTTCTGGCGTTCGACGCCGCCGCTTGTGGGTTGCCAGAAGCAGAACACCTCGACGGGGACCCCGTCCGCGTCGACCTCCTCACCCAAGTGCGCACCGTCGACCTCACCAGACCCAACAAGTTCCTTCACGCACTCACCCTGTCGCGGCAACTCGTCTTGCTCGGTGACCACAACAGCGCTCACATCTGGGCCGAGAAGGCGACCGGGCTGGCGACATCGGCCGCTGAACGAGCACGAGTTTGGCTTTCAACCCAACATGGCGAGGGATGGCTGGCCTCGGGCGCCGACTTCGACGAGGTTCATGCAATTGCCGACACCGAGTTGAAGGCCGAAGTTATTCGGGCGTGCGCGCTCAGATCGATCACCGCGGGCCAGTTCGATCAAGCGCGGGCCAAGATGGCTGAGCTCGCGAAACCAGCCGCTGCCCCCGAGTCGCCCACCGCGAAATGGCTGACCGGACTCCTCAACGCAACCCTCTTCGAGGACGCGGGCAACCTCGAAGAGGCGGATCGAATGCGCGGGCGGGTCGCATCTGACGCCCGCGCATTCGGTCTATCCGGCGTTGTCGGTGCGCAGCTGGCGCAACAATTCTTCCGAGCCTGGCTCTTTGCCCAGCACGGGGCGTTCGTGGCTTTGTTGGAGAGCGAAGCCTCCGACGCGTCATCGTCACTACTTGCCCGAGCAGCCTACGCAGCGGCGTTGGCGGCGTCCGGTGAAGCTGACCGGGCGGTCGCCGAGGCTTTCGCAGTATTGCTGGAAGCGAAGGGCAGCCGATTCGAGTCTGCGATCGCTGCGATCGTTTCCGACGCCGGGCGGCTCTCGCCCGGTGTCGCCAAGCGTTGCACCAAAATCCTTGAACCGCGGATCGGAACGAGCATCATCGTTGGTGCGGGAGTCGTGAACATCGGGCCCGTCGAGGGCGCACTCGCTCGACTGCAATCGGACCCGGATCGTGCGCTTCAGTACCTGGAGTCAGCGAAGCACTGCGCCGACTCCTGGAATTCGGTGCTGTGGCGCACCCAGTCGCGACTGCGACTCTTCGTCGAAACCGGCGACGAGCGTTACGCAACCGAAGCCGCGGAAATAGCAGCGGGAACGGACTTGGAGGTCCTCGTCGAGCGTGCTGTCGACACCGGCATCAGCAACTGAGAAAGAAACCGGGCGCTTGGATGCTCTCGCCACGATGGGCGATGAGGTCGCTCGGACTGATTGTTGAAGGTGTCATGTGGTGGGCTCGTTCGAAAGTAGGGGGCGCAGATTGGCATCGAGGCGGGCGAGGGCATCGGAGAGTTGTGTGAGGTCCGATTGGGTGAACCCGTCAAAGACGCGCTGTCGCTCACCGACGGCACGTTGATGAAGTTCGTCGGTCAAGGCAACGCCTTCAGGCGACAGGCTCAGCACCCGAACCCGTCGATCTGTCGGATCGGGCTGGCGTTCCACAAAACCGGATTTCACCAGGCTCTCAACCAGGCGGCTGACGTTGGGGGCATCCTCGAGTGCTGGTTCGGTGAGATCGCTCTGACGCAGAGGACCGTCGTCTCGGATCCGCGCGAGGACAAAGAACTTCTCCGGAGTGAGGCCATGGCGACTGGTCTCAAGGATTCGAGCGAGTTGGGTCAGGAGGAGCCGATTCGTTCGATGGATCTGGTACGCCACTGCCTGATCCAACCGTCGTGACTCATGGACACTCGCTTCGGTGTCCGCGCTCTGCGATGACCCGTCGGTCATGGGCCGACCCTGTCGCCGTCGTAGTAGGCCGAGTCCGGCGGTGCAGCCAGACAGGGAGCGGCGACCGCCATGACGCCGGAGAAGTGTTCCGACGTTTGGTACGCCTCGAAGAGCTCCCGAGACTGCCATTCCTCGGCAATCATCACGGTGTTCGGATCGGCCGTGTCGACCGAGACGACGTAGAGCTCACATCCCTCGAACATCGTGGGTATTCGTCCCGCTTCGGCGCTCAGCGTTTCGATGAGGGTTTCACGGCCTTCGTCGGTAGCGGTGGCTCGCACTCGAGCGATCAACATGTGCTGTCTCCATCACCACCCATTAGTGGCGTACGTAATAGTTGCGTACGCCACTATATCAAGCCCGGCGACATTCGTAAGGTGGTCCCCGGTGAGTACGGGAATCCGAAACTAGGACAGCTTGTCGGCCGCCATCTCCGTGCCGGCGACGCGAGCTGCGATCTTCGCGAAGGCAGTGTCTCGACTGGTCGCGACGTCATCAGCAAATGGTGAGTAACCGCAATCATCGGTGGTGCCGAGTTGGTTTGCTGGAATGTGCTCGGCCGCAGCGAGAACGCGTTCGCAGACCGTCTCGGCCGACTCGACCTGCTCGTTACACACGTCGATGACCCCCACAAAGACCTTGTGGTTCGGCTTGATGTTCTCGGCGATGGACTTGAGCGCCCGGTTGGGGTCCTCTTCGCTGGCCATCTGCATGAAGAAACGTCCGCAGTCGAGCGTCATGAGCTGGGGAATCAGCGCGGTGTAATCGACATCGGCGCTGTGGGTCGCGTCGTGATCTCCCCCAGGACAGGTGTGCACGCCGATCCGCTGGCGTTCCCGCTCGTCAAACGTGGCAAAGACGGCGTTGTTCAAATCGATGAACTGTTGCAGCAACCCCCCTGAAGGGTCGAGCTTGAGTGCGAGGCGGCCTTCGGTGAAATCGACCTGCACACTGTCGGCGCCAGCGTCGAAGCAGCTGCGAATGTCGGCGGCGGACTGGCTGACGAGATCAGCGATGAACTGCTC
>CAZGVQ010000126.1:6625-8706 GCA_964529355.1 uncultured Acidimicrobiales bacterium | reverse complement strand
CCTTCGGGTCGGTCGTCCCCTCTTCAGTGGTTGTCGTCGTGGCCGATAACGACCCCGACGAGACCGCACGCCAAACCGTGGCCGATAGCCAGGATGGCTGCCCGCACGAACTCATCTACGTTCCGGCACCCGAACGCGGTGTCGTTCCGGCCCGAAATGCATCGGTGCAGATGGCTGCCACGGTCGGCGCCGACTGGATTGCGTTCATCGACGACGACGAGCGCCCCACCACCAATTGGCTTGGCCTGCTGCTCGACACAGCACAGCACACCGGCGCCTCTGCAGTGGCCGGACCGGTACCGGAACGCTTTGGTTTCGAACCACCCGCCTGGTACACCGACGCTCAGCTCCACGTGGCTGAATCGTTCCCCACCGGCTCGACGGTGAAACGATTCGGCGTCGGGAACCTCCTGGTGTCGACCAACGCGCTCCGTGATGCAGCCGGCATCGACGGACCGGCCGAGGCGCTTCATCCATTCGATATTCGCTTCAACGCCACCGGCGGCGAAGACGTCTTTCTCGGGCTTCAGCTTGCCGACACCGGCCACCGCATGGTCTGGTGCGACGAAGCTGTGGCAACCACCGAGGTACCGGTCGAACGCACCGACTTTCGATGGGTGATGCGGCGCCAGTTCAACGCCTACCGCAACTACTCGCGAGCCTTGCGACTCTCGACGGGCGCACAGCCCTGGCCGGAGCTAGCCAGAAGCAGCGGGCGACTCCTGCAAGCCTCAGCCCAGATCATCCGTGGTGCGCTTACCGCCGATCAGGGTGCCATGGCTGCAGGTGCTTACCTGGGCGCTGGAGCACTCGGAAAGTTCGCCGGGACGACGGATCGTCAAGACTCCGGCTGGTGGGACTAGTCCCGCTCGACCGCTCGAGGGCCGGTGCGACCTGCTGCGGCCTCGTCTGTCGGTGACGATCTGTCGAGACGGCTCGCGACGATCTCACGGCACCAGACCGGAAGCAGGTAAACCGGCTCGACCAGGTAGCGGTGCCAGAGCCGGCGAGGTTCGGAGACCAGGCGGTGGGCCCACTCAAGTCCGTAGCGACCCATCCAACGCGGTGGCGTGGGGATCAGGCCAGCGACATAGTCCATGCCGGCGCCGACCGTGACCGTGACCGGAACTTTGAGGTGGCGACGATTGGTGGCCACCCATAGCTCCTGGCGAGGCATTCCCATGCCCACCAACACGACGTCGGCTCCAAAGTCGTTGATCTGGTCGATGACCCGGCGCGTCTCGGCCGAGTTGGGTGAGGCGTCGAAGTAGCCATCGTGCCCGGCCAGCGTCAGATCGGGGAACCGCTCGGTCAGCGCCTTGCAGCCGAGTTCGAGAGCATCGGGGGTTCCGCCGAGGAAAAACACCCGCCAGCCCAGTTCCTGGGCCGTGGTGAGAAGGCTGTCGTACCAGTCGAGATAGGTGTTTCGATGACTGCGATCGATACGGCCGCCGAGCAGACGTCCCTGAATGACAAAGGGCATACCGTCGATGTAGGCCACATCGGCAGACGTATAGGCGGTGCGGACCGCCTCGTGGCGCTGCTGGAGATAGGCGCTGTGCAGGTTCTGATGAAAAATGGTGAGCGGCAACCTCGACCCGACATGGTTCACGATGAGGTTGAGCATGTCGGGGCTGGTGATTGCGGTGACGTCGACACCAAACATCGTGCTGCGCTCGAGCGGTTCGACATGAACCTGGCGCAGGCGCGGTGAAGGGTCGTTGTCCGGGCAGAGCCCACCGGGGTGGGGTAAGTCTGGCCACGAGCAGCAGGAGCTGCGGGTCAGAAGACTCGGATCGGTCGTTGTCATGGGGCGGGATGCACTCTTCGCTGGGGGGAGTCGCTGCGCTAGGCACAACGAGCGGGGGGACGGGAAGATTGAAAAGTAATGAAATGTCCTGATAACCAGTGTGGCTCAGAACGTCTGATGTTGCAATTGTTGGTTTGTCGGACGGGTGAACTGAAGATAGCTCATATGCCGACCTTTGCTCTAGGTAGGGCTTCCCCAGGGGTTTTTGGGGGGTTTCCCCAGCAGACGGAGGGGTTGATTCGTGGCTTCATAGAGACATGAACAACGCAAC
>CAZGVQ010000126.1:0-6525 GCA_964529355.1 uncultured Acidimicrobiales bacterium | reverse complement strand
GACATGGCCGGCGCGGCCAAGTCCGACCGCAACCGGGCGGTGGACTTCTACCGGGCCATCGCCATGTTGGCTGTGGCCCTCGGTCACTGGGCGGCTATCTCGGTGGGGCTCGACGCCAACGGCGAAATCACTGCCGGCAACGCCCTCGAGTTCGCCCCATCGATGAGCTGGACCACCTGGCTGTTCCAAGTGATGCCCTTGTTCTTTGTGGTCGGCGGATTCTCCTCGGCCATGTCGCTCGACAGCCACTTCAGTAAATCTGACGCCCGCCCGCAGGACTGGATCATCGCCCGCCTGCGGCGCATGGTGGCGCCGGCAATCACGCTGGCCACCACCTGGGCCGTGTTGATCATCGCCGGATACGCAACCGGTATGGGGGCCATCATCGCCGCCGGCGCTACCGCTGCCGCGATTCCGCTGTGGTTCCTCAGCAACTACACCATCGATACCGCTCTGGCGCCGTTCGTTCTGCCTCGCTTCCGTAAGAACCCCGCACTGTTCGCCGTCGTTGGCCTGTCGGTGTTCGGAGCCCTCGAAGCGCTCCGCTTCAGCGAGATCCCCGTACTGCACCACCTTGCGCACCTCAACTGGGTGCTCGGTTGGTTGCTGTTCCAGGTCGCCGGCTTCGCCTGGCGCGATGGCCTCCTGCCCACCGGCACCAAGCTCGCCGCCACCGCTGCCGCTCTCTGGACTGCCGCTGTCGCCGCCGTAACCCTTGGCCCGTGGCCCACCGCCATGGTGCACTTCCCCGGACTCGAGAACTCACCGACCCACCCGCCATCGCTCGCCCTTCTGCTCTTCGGTAGCGCCTACAGCGCCACGGCACTGTTCTTTGCCCCGGCAATCTCCCGCTTCCTGTCGGGCAAGGGCGCCAAGAACAAGAAGGCCTGGTCGGCCGTGGTCGGCGCCAACGCCATCGCCATGTCGGTCTACCTCTGGCACATGACCGCCGCCATCGCGGCGTGCGCCATCATGCTCGGACTCGGCATTCTGCCCACCGCCGATGTCGGCACCGCCGCCTGGTGGATCCAGAAGCTGCCGATGTTCGGTATCGCCCTGGTAATCCTCGTAGGTATCGTCGCCAAGGTGGCCAAGGTCGAGCAGAAGGCGCTCCTCGCACCCCGCATGCCGTGGAACGGTGGCATGCCGTCGCTGTTCGCCGCAGCCGCCGCGCTTTCCTTCACGCTCAAGTTCTGGGCCAACGGAAGCATCACCATGGCCACCATCTGCATTGCGGTCCTCATCGGTCTCTGGCACAGCGTGCTCAAGACCGAGGCGGCCTAGCTTCGGATGGTGTTGAGCTCGGTGACGTTGTCGAGCAGGATCCTGCGTTGGTCCTCGGGTTCGAAACCCTTCAGCTCAACCAGGTAATCGAGCGGTTGGGGCATGCCTTCGATATGAGGCCAGTCCGAACCAAAGATCACCCGGTCGGCGCCCATGAGTTCGACGATCTCCACCACATCGTCTTCCCAGAACGGATTCATCCACACGTGTTCCCGATAGGACTCGACCGGATCGACCTTGAAGTACCCCGGGTACTTCCGGGCGGTCTGGTCGAGTTTTCGGAACAGTTGGCCCAAGAAGTCCGACCCGTTCTCTACCGAGGCGATCCGTAGGTTGGGGAAGCGCTCGTACATGCGCTCGAACGACATGGTGATGAGCCAGTCGAAGGCGGCTCGCTCGATGTTGAAGCCCTTGATGGTGGGTTTCCAGACGGTCCGGGCGCCGATGTCAGAGCCAAACCCGTCCTCGGCGTAGCCCTGGGTCGAGTACCCGCTGTCGCTGGCGTGGACCACCACGGTGACGCCGGCCTCGTTGGCCAGCGACCAGAAAGGATCGAACATCGCATCACCCGGTGACTTGTAGCCGCTGGCGGTAAATACGGGTGCCGGTCGCATACACACCACACGGGCGCCTCGATCGAGGGCGGTCTGGAGCTCGCTGACCGCGTGGTCGACATCGCCGAGCGCCATGTAGGGGGCGGCAAAGATCTTGTCCTGGTAGTTGCAGCCCCAGTCTTCCTCGAGCCAGGTGTTGAACGCAGTGAAGAGGGTGCTGACCGCTCCGATGTCCTTGTGCAGAAGCTCCTCGTACAGCACGCCCAGCGTGGGGAACAGCCACACCGCCGACAGGCCCTGCTCTTCGAGCTTGGCCACCCGGGCGTCGCGGTTGATGTATTCGGCCGGGAGCGGTTCGCGTTCGCTCAGCATCTCGAGGGGCGAGCGGCCATCGGGGTTCCCGCGAAAGAAGTCGTGCAGTGCCCCGGGCTTGGCGATGGGGTCCCACGTGGGGTTCTTCACGGCGTGGGCCAGCACACCGCCCACCACGTGGTGCTTTCGGCCACCGATGTCACACCACTGCACGCAGCGCTCTGCCATCTTGGGGTCGACATGGCGCGTGAAGGCGTCGTGACCCTCGTAGTAATGGTTGTCGGCGTCGAACGGGAGAATGTCGAGCATGGCTCAACCCTAACGGGAACGCCGGATACGCCGGTAGCTGACGGACTTACGCGTCGAAGTCGTGAATCGTGGTCGAGCGGAATGTTTCGCCGGGACGCAGGATCGTCGAGGGAAATTCCGGTTGGTTCGGGCTGTCGGGAAAGTGCTGGGTTTCCAACGCCAAAGCGCCGTGGACGACGAACTCGCCGCCCAGGAAGTTGCCCGTGTACACCTGCACGGCTGGCTGATCGGTGCTCACCAGCATCGACCGGCCGGTCGACGCCTCCGAGACCGATGCGAACGGCTGAGTGATGTCGCCGTCGAGGACCCAGCTGTGGTCGAAGCCACTTCCACCTTCGATGGGTATCGACAACTGGGTCGGGATCCGGAGGTCCATGGTGGTGTCGGTGACGTCGGCCAACTCGCCGGTGGGAATCGCCGTGGTGTCGACCACCACGAACCGGTCGGCCATCACCTGCAGCACGTGCCCCTCGACGGTGTGTTGCGATGACGCGCCGGCCAGATTCCAGTAGGCGTGGTTGGTCAGGTTGATAGGTGTGGCGCGGGTGGTGGTTGCTTCGTAGCTCATGATGAGCCGGTTGGCCTCGACCCGGTAGGTGACCGTCGTCGTGACCTCGCCGGGATAGCCCTCATGACCGTCGGGGCTTACGAACTCCATCGTGAGCGTCGCTCCCGCTTCGCCGTCCTCGTCGACGGCGAGCTCAACCACCCGCCAGACCGACCGCCCGAAACCGGTGTTGCCGCCGTGGAGGTGGTTGGGTGCCAGATTGGTGTCGAGCTGATACCGCTCGCCATCGAGCTCGAACCGACCCTCGGCGATGCGATTCGCGAAGCGCCCCACCACGGCGCCGATGGACGGGTTGCGATCGACATCCTCGTACGCCGCCAGGTCGGGCAACGAAAGCACGATGTTGTCGACGTGGCCTCGCTGGTCGGGAACCTCCACCTGCACCAGGTGTGCGCCGAAGGTGATGACCTCGATCGCGATTCCCTCGGCCTCCAGCCGACACCGTTCGACCTCGCTGGGTTGCTGGTGGGCATGGCCCGTACTTCGCCCCCATGGTTCTCGGGATACGGACGGGGCTGACGGCACTGATGACTCTGACGACACTGATGACTCTGACGACACTGCACGAGTCTGGCAGACGGGTGTGGCCCTCCGGCAGATGTGACCCGCGGTGGCATCACCACTAGGTTCGGCGGCCGTGGAACTTATTCTCATTCGACATGGCCGCCCCGAACGCGACGATTCGTCCGCTAACCCACCCCTCGCCGAGGTGGGGCTTCAGCAGGCGCAGGCGGTCTCGGAGTTTCTTCAGGGAGAGCAGATCGACCACATCGTCGCCAGCACGATGACGCGAGCCCACCAAACCGCCCAGCCGCTGGCCGAAGCGCTGGGTATGACCATCGAATTGCGTGACGATATCCGCGAAGTCGACGAACACTCGGGCAACTACGTGCCAAGCGAGGAGATGGACCTCGACGGCGAGTTCATCCAGCAATGGAAGGACGACCCGTATTTCCTGTTTGCCGATCACGGCGGATGGGAACCGTGGAAGGCCCGTATCACGACCGCGTTTGACGACATCGTTGCCAACAACGGCGGCAAGCGGGTGGCCGTGTTCTGCCATGGCATGGTCATGGCCACCTTGTACTGCGCGATCATCGGGTCCGAGCAGCCATTCGATTACCTGGCCGACTACACCAGTTTGTTTCGCGTCAAAGCCAACAGCTCGGGTCTTCGAACCATCGTGAGCTGGAACGAAACCGCGCACGTACGCGAGCTGCTGGAGTCGTGATCTCCAGCTACGTGACGCTGACCTGATCGAAGGAACGCGCCCGGCCGGTCACCACCAACAGTCCCGCCGAAACCAACAGCAGGACTCCCATGGTCGACACCACCACTCGGGGCCCAAATGCGTCGGCCAATGGTCCTTCGACCACCGCTCCGAACGGCATGGCAAGGGTGAACACCACCAGGTAGAGCGACATCACCCGACCCCGCATTGCGTCATCGACCATCAGCTGCACCGTGCTGTTCGTTGTGGTGGCCATGGTCATATGAGACGCTCCGGCGATAAACACGCCGATGAGCCCCACGGTGTAGATCTCGGTGGCTGACAAGATCAGTTCGCCGATGCCGTAGGTGGCGATGCCGGTTACCAGCAGCCGCGACCGTCGCGTCATTGTTCCCACCGATGCCAACCATGGCGTAAGGGTGATTGCGCCGAGGCCGAACGCCGAGACGAGGAGGCCGAATCGAAACTCGTCGACCATGAATACCCGCTCGGCGAAGAGCACCAGGTGCACCTGAGCAAGCGTGCCGCCAAGCACGCCCACAACCCCGGCCGCGATGAACGCGGTGGTGATTCCCCGGTGGGAGCGGGCGTAGCGCCAGCCGGCGGCAAACTGCACGAGGGGCGACTCGCTGGTGGTGCCCGACGGGACGGTGGCCGGAAGTGTGGTGAGGACGAGTACCACGATGACGAACGAGGCCGAGTTGCCAAAGAACGCCCAGCCCGGACCAAGAAAGGCCAGCACCAATCCACCGATGGAGGGACCCAACGCTCGGGCGGCGTTGAACTGCGCCGAATTGAGCGTGATGGCATTGGTGAGAAGCTCGCGAGGAACCAAATCGGACACATAGGCCTGCCAAGCCGGCATGTTGAACCCGTTTATGGTGCCGTAGCCCACCATGGCCAGCACGTAGATCCACGGATTGCGCACACCGGTCCACCACAACAGAGCAAAGCCGAACGCGAACACCGACAGCAGCGTCTGGGTAAGCAGCAGGATCTGGCGACGCGAGATGCGGTCGGCAAGTGGTCCGGCCAGGGGGCCCACGATGGCCATTGGCAACATGATGGCGAACACGCTTGCACCCACCCATGCTCCCGACTGGGTGATTTGAAACATCACGAAGGGACTCGCCAGTCCCTGCAACCACGAACCGCTGCTCGAAATGAGCGCGGCAAACCAGAAGCGTTTGAACTCGGGGACCCGCAGCGCAACCACGGCGTCGCGAAGCGGCGGCTTGGAAGGCGCCTGGTCGGTAGAGGTCACAACTGAAGGGATATCACCCTAAAAGCTGGGATACCGCATGGATGACGAGTCCGGCGATGCCGCCGACGACCGTTCCGTTGATGCGGATGAACTGCAGATCCTTGCCGACCTGAAGTTCAATTCGTCGACCGGTGTCTTCGGGATCCCACTTCTCCACCGTTGTGGCGATCAGATCGGCGACTTCGTCCTTGGACTGGTCGGCGACGTAGGTCACCGCGCCGGCAACCCAGCCGTCGACCTTTTCCTGCAGGACCGGATCGTCCTTCAGCCGGTTTCCGCCGCTGATCATGACCTCGGTGAATCGGGATCGGAGTTCGGAATCGGGATCGTTGGCCGCGTCGATCACCGCCGTTTTGATGTTGGCCCACAACTCGGCCATCCACTCGCGAACCTCGGGGTGAGCCAGGAACTCGGCCTTCACCTGTTCGGCCCGGGCAGCCATGTCGGGCGAGTTCTTGAGCTGGTCGGCCAGCTCCTGCACACGACCCTCGACGTTTTTGCGCAGCTCGTGCTCGCGTTGACCGGCAAGGTCGGCGATGAAGCTGCTCATGCCGGCGTACAACCGGTCGAAGACCACGTCGTCAACCGGTTCGGGCACCCACCATGGCGATTCGGTGGTGAGTCGGCGGCGCAGAATCAGCCGGTTGTCCTCGAGGATCTGGGACACGCCGGACAGCGACGCATCCATGATGGCCTCGTGGTGGCCGCCGTCGACCACGAAGTCGACGGCTTTCCCGGCGATGGGAGCAACGTCGAGCTCGTCGAGTTTGGTGGTGAGGACATGCTCGATGCCCTCCTGGATCTCGTCGTCCTGCAGCACATCGCTGAGGCCGCTCACGATGGCTCCGAGCTGGCGTCCGGCGGCGTCGGCGTTGACCGGATCGACCATCCAGTCGCCGAGCCGCTCGCCGATACCCGCCTGGGTCAGGCGTTCGGCGAGAATCTCAGACTGCAGAAAGTTGTCCTGCACAAAGGTGCCGAGCGTGCGACCGATCTCGTCTTT
>CAZGVQ010000125.1:0-8714 GCA_964529355.1 uncultured Acidimicrobiales bacterium | reverse complement strand
AGAAGAGCGACGCTGTGCGGCGTTCGGGGTCGATGCTACTGAAAGCGATTGTCTGGCCATCTTCTGAAGCGGTTACCCACCCCAAGCTTTGGTCGTCATCGAGAGCGGTCGAGTAGAGAAGCGATTGGGCGCCGTCAGATTTCGCCACCGAGTAGATCTCGGTCCTGGTGGTGTAGAAGACGTCGCCGGCGTTGGATATCGAGATGCTGGTGGGGGCGACGGCGACATCGAAGTCCTCGTGCGTCCCGTCTCCGAAGTCGAAGATCCGGATCAGGTCGTCGGTGGCGGCGCCAGCGAAGGCTCCGCTTTCGCTAACCCCGAGGCGAAACCCCGTAGTAGTGGCAGGCGTGAGCAACGCGGTCGTTTGTGGATCTGCCGCCGGCTGATCTACACGGACCAAGCCTTCTGGTAGCTCCGCGATGGCGACCGTCGCCTGGGCGTCCACCGCCACGTTGCGCGTCTCAAGTTGCGCTCCGTCGGTGATGAGAACCCGGGGAGGGGGCGGTAGATCGGTTTGCGCGGCCGCGGAAGCAGAAGCCGATGCGAGGAGGAGAACTGCGGTGAGTACTGCTGCCGCCAAGCTTCTCGGGTACGAGTTTTTGCCCACATACCCACGGTACGGCCGACGCGTGACAGAGGCTATGGGCCAATATGCCCGCGCAAAGTAGGCGTTACGCGGCAACCGTGAGGCGGTATCCCGCTCGATCTCTTCTTTTCGAGTCGCCGATTACCAGCGCGTCACCGCTGGCCATTCTCCGGGCCGACCATGCCGCAGCGTACGCATCGAGCACGTCATCGATGGCGACCTTCGGGAGAGCCGCTGCAAGCAGCTGGCGGCGCACTTCGGGAAAGTGCGGCTCCAGAAGGTCGAGTCGCTCCACCACTCCGGCCAGGTCTTTCTTACCGTGGGCGAGTGGCTCGCCTGCCAGGACTGCGAAGCTGGTCTCGGGGTGCACTTCGGAGATTGCCGGTTGCAGCTCAGGCGTCATAGCGGTGCGCACCTCGAGGATGCGCGGAAACAGTCGGAACGACTGCATCGAGAGGCCCTTGCCGGTATCGGCGGTGGCCGACGCGGTGGCCTCGGCGTGGGTCTCGGCGTTGATTGAAACCTCGGGCGGCGAGGTGAACATCGACGATCGGCGGCGGCCCAACAGCTTGCGGCACTCCTGATCGGCTGCCCGGACCTGTCCGCGGTCGAGGCCGATCGGCATGTCGACCGCGACGTGCTGAACCAACCCACCCTTGACCAGCGCGACGATGTGATCGAACCCAGGTACCACGGAGATGTCCACGTCGGTGGCAGGGGAGAGGCCGGTGGTGACCACCACCCACCCGTCCGGGTAGCCGTCCACCCCACAGACCCTGACGTCATGGTTCATGGGATGGATTCTGGCGCGCCGAGCGCTGACGCGACCAAACTGCGGAGATGAGCAGACTCGAAGGTCAGAATCTCGAAGGCAGGGTGGTGCACGTAACCGGCGCTTCCTCCGGTATCGGCGAGGCGTGTGTCGAACGGTTGGCCGCTGAAGGAGCGATCGTGGTGGGGTCCGATATCGCCGATCCGCCCGACGGGTTCGCGGGCGCAGCCTTTCTTGAGTGCGACGTTCGCGACGATGCTCGACAAAAGGAGGTGGTTGAGCAGATCGTGGCCGACCATGGCCGACTTGACGTGTTGGTGACCGCAGCCGGCATCGCCTCGGGTGGTCCGGTGCATTCGCTTGAGCTCGATGAGTGGCAACGGTGTCAGGACATCAACCTCACCGGAACGATGTTGTCCACCAAGTACGCGCTGGCGCCGATGCTCGAACAACAGTCGGGCAGCATCATCACCGTTGCAAGCGTCGAGGGAATCGAAGGATGTGAAGGCGGCAGTAGCTACAACGCGGCCAAGGGCGGGGTGATTCTCCTCACCAAGAACCTGGCCAACGACTACGGCGTCGCCGGAGTACGGGCCAACTGCATCTGCCCCGGGTTCATCCAGACGCCGATGTTTCATTCGGTGGTCGACCAGATGCCGTGGGCCGACGAGATCCGCAAGCAGCACAAGCTTCGACGTTTCGGTGAAGCTTCGGAGATCGCAGGCGCCGCCTACTTCCTGGCCAGCGATGACTCGTCGTTCGTCACCGGGATCTCGCTACCGGTCGACGGCGGATACACCGCCGGCCACTCCTATGGCCTCGCCGAGATGTGGAACAGCTAGCGGGCTAACGGTTGAGGAACGGCACAACAAAAGCGCCGAGACCAACAAGACCGAGCACAAAGAACACCCACTCGCCCAGGAGCGCGGCCGGCACCAGAAGGCCGAAGATGACGAGGAGGGCGAGTGCGCGGGCAATGGTCATGGGATTTTGATTCAGCGGGGAACGAAACGTACCTCAAAGGCGCTGGGCCAGAACTTCCCGGTGAGCAGGAACGTGTTGCTGGCTTCGTCGTAGGCGATGCCATTGAGAATGTTGCCCGCACCGCCCAGCCGGGTCTTCAGCTCCGATGCGTCGATCGTCGATGCGATTTCGCCGGTTTCCAGATCGATGCGAACGATGATGTTGGTGGTCCAGACGTTGGCGTAGGCGAAGCCATCGACGCACTCGAGTTCGTTGAGGCGGAAGCTTCCGTCGTTGTCGATTTGTAGCGTGCTGGTTGCTTCGAAAGTCTCTGGGTCGCGGAACGTGAGTGTCTCGGAGCCATCCGACATCACCAGCCGGTTGTTGCCATCGTGATCGTCGAGACAAAGGCCCCAGCCTTCGCCCTGGTAGGTGAAGGTCTCCTCGACCTCAAAGGTCTCACGTCCGAACACAAAGGCCGTGTTGTCCTGCCACGTGATCATGTAGATCCGGTCGCCGACCTGTTCGATGCCCTCGCTGAAGTACGGCTCGCCGACGTTGACGCTGCGGAGAACCTCGCCGGTTTCGGGGTCGACCTCGCGAAGCGTTGACTCCGAGGATTGAAAGTCGCCGGTACTTTCGAACAACCGGTCCTGTTCGATCAGGTACCCCTGGGTCCACGCGTCGGTGTCGTGAGGGAACTCGCGGACGACCTCGAGAACCAGTTGTCCGTCGGGCGTCGGATCAGCTTCGGCTGCGGCCTGCTCGCTGCGACTCGACGCGGGCACCGAGTCGACCGGAGCCACGGTTGGCTGGGTGGTGCTGCGGGTCGGCGGGTTCGAATCGTTGCTGGCCTGACAGGCTCCCGCCAAGACGACGAGGCCGACAAAGATGGTCGATGAGATACGGAGCACCTCTCCATTCTGCCCGCCAAAGTAGCGATTGCGGTGGTCGCGCCTTCCCCGGCTTGGCCCCCTTTTGGTTCCTATGGACTACTGGTACCTTCGGCCTAGGAGCAGCGACCTGGGAAGTCTGGGAAGCAGGAGTAGGTCATTGGGCGCAGAAGCGAGCGATTCGCAGATAGAGCAGGACGTGCGTGACCTCATCGCGGGTCTCGAGCGCGAACTCGCCGCGGCCAATCGTCACCGGCTTGCTCTCGAGCGTCACCGCGTCCCCGAATGGTTCGATCGAGCAGAGCGTCAGCTCCTTCGCACCCTTCGCAGAGTGGCAATGTTCGCGGCACTGATTCTCTTGGCGGGCACCATTTTGCTGTGGACCGTCGATCCCATTTGGGGAATGGCTTCGATCCCCTTGGCCCCGATCCTGCTGTTGGCCCTCGTGCTCGGATGTGAGAACGCGCTGCGGCGGGTTGGGTATCCAAGGCGTCAATTGCCGCGCTAACCAGCCGAAGATTTCGCCGCTGACAAGCGGTAAAGCGTGTATGTGTGGGTTCTGTGTGGATTGTCCACCGAAGCTGTCGCGCCCTACTATTTGGCCCCAAAATTCTCTACCATTGGGCTATGGCCGCCTCCCAAAACCTCCGCCGAGTGGTGTTCGCCATCTTTGCGCTCGGATTTGCCGTGGCGGCCACGGTGTTGAGCCTCTCCGACGCGGTGCCGGTGTTCGTTCGTCCCTTGAAGGCGATGCTCACGATGGCCGGTCATATGATCGAGCGGATACTCAATATCAACATTTCGCGAGATGCATTTCCGATCGCCTTCGATACCGCCGGCCACGCCGCGATCTGGGGCTTCGGGATGCTCATCGTTGGCTATGGGCTTCGTCGGCGGGTCTGGGTGCCGCTGCTTTCGGCCCTGATGATCATCATCAGCCTCGGGTTCGAGCTGCTTCAGGGCGTGTACACCGCGACCCGAACGGTTTCGGTCACCGATGGCCTCGGCAATGTTGCCGGCATCCTTCTCGCCACGTTGATCGTCGTCGCTAGTGGCCCGCTGGTCGACTGGTGGATCGACCGCTCCGGACCGGGCGCGCTTCAAGCCTGAACCGCACCGCCGCCGAACCGGTAACTAGCCGTCGGCGAGGTCTGAGAGGCGCTCGAACTCCGACGCGCTCAGCAACGGCGGCTCGGGGATCTCTAGGCCGCCGCACAGAAACGCAACGTTGGCCCGGGTGGCCTCGACGCCCGGCGGTTCACTCGACGCCAACAGTCCCCAGCGCTGACCGCCATCGCTCTGCAGAATTGAAAGTCCGTCGTAGTTGAAGGGCAGGGCCAGGTCGTTGTACTCGGTGTAGTAGCGGAGTGCCGCGGAGTACTCGGCTCGCACCTGGTCGTCGACCCCATCGACGACCTTTGTGTAGAACTCTTCGGCGAGTTGTGGAACCTTGCCCGGAAACTCGATGTCGGATTCTGCGCCGAGCACAAAATCTTCGGCCGATTCGCAGAGGTTTTGGATGCCTGCGAGAGCGTTTGCGAACAGCGGTGGTGCTTCGGTCGTGGTTGTGGAACTGGTGGTGGTTGAGCTGGTGCTGGTGGTCACGCTTGCCGCTGCCACCGACTCGTCCTCGCCGTACTCAGAGATCCGCACAAAGAGCAGGGCAATAAGAATCCCGACCACGACAACAGCGACCAAACCACGCATTTCGGCGAGAATCATGACAGCTGTTCCCTGATCATCGGCTTCATCGTATTGCTCCGGCGGGCGGATGGGGCATCAATGATGCGAACTTGTGCGCTGGGCTGGAAACACACCGATTTGTGGGCCGATAAAGTGCGATGTTTCGCTGCCAATCGCGAACTTTGTACAAACTTGTCTCTCTTTTGGTCTAGAACTTGTATTGAAGTTGTTCTACCGTCGAAATGGACGTCGTTGCCGCGGTGAATATCTGCCATGGCTATTGGGAAACCAAGAACTCGACCGACAGGAACACCCCATCACGCAGCATTCCCCCTCGCCGTTGCCAGCGAGGGGTACCCCCAAGGAGCGCCCTATGTCAGTCGCTGAGCAGCTCGAGACCCAATTTGGGCTCACCGGTGTAACGATCAAAGCGGGCTTGTCCCAGGACGAGTTGTTCGCCGCCGCGATCGAAAACGACAAGGGCCAGATCCGCCCGGACGGTCCGAACGACGAGCACAAGGCCATGCCCACCGCCCTCGGTGCTGACGGTCCGCTTGTGTACTACACGGACCCCACCTGCACGGGTCGTCCAACGATGGACACCTTTGCTGTCGCTCGCCCGAGTGTTGTCGACTCGATCTGGTGGAAGAAGGACTTCCAGCAGTTCGACCCCGCGGCATTCGATGCGCTGCTCCCTCGGGTCATCGAACACCTCAACGACCGGGCTGGCACGCTGTACAGCACCGATGTCTTCTGTGGCTGGGACCCGGACTTCGCTGAGCCGTACCGTTTCGTCGGCGAGTACGCCACGCATGCGTACTTCTGCAACATCATGTTCCCCAAGGGTGTGCGCGACGATGCCGATCGCGCTGAGGCCGGATGGACCCTCATCAACGTTCCGTCCTTCACCTGTGACCCCGAGCGCGATGGCACCAAGTCCAAGCGTGCCGTGATCATGGATGTTGAGAAGCGGGTTGGCCTGGTGCTCGGCAAGGCCGACTACTGCGGTGTGAACAAGAAGACCATGTTCACCATCATGAATTACGTGCTTCCCGCCAAGGGACAGCTGTCGATGCACTGCTCGGCCAACATCGGAAGCAACGACGACAGCGCCATCTTGTTTGGATTGTCCGGAACCGGAAAGACCACCCTTTCGGCTGACCCCGATCGCGAACTCATTGGCGACGACGAGCATGTCTGGACCGACACCGGCGTCTCGAACTTCGAAGACGGCTGTTACGCCAAGCTCATCGATCTCAGCAAAGAAAACGAGCCGGTCATCGCCGCTGCACTTTCGATGAAGGGCACCCTTATCGAGAACGTGCCATCTCTCCCGGGCGTGGCCATGCAGGACACCGATCCGCAGGACCTCGACCTCACCGATGGCTCGGTCACCGAGAACACCCGCTTTGCCTACCCGCTCACCTGCAACCCCGGTGTGGCCGAAGGCGCCAAGGGTCCTCACCCCCAGACCATCGTCCTGCTCACCGCCGACGCATTTGGCGTACTTCCTCCCGTATCGATCCTCGACAAAGAAGAGGTCATGTACCACTTCGTCACCGGCTTCACCTCGAAGCTGGCGGGCACCGAGGTGGGAATCACCGAACCGGAAGCCACCTTCAGCTCATGCTTCGGCGCCCCATTCATGTCGCAGAAAGCTTCGGTGTACGCCGAGCTACTGGCCAAGCGGATGTCCGAGCACGAGACCCGCTGTGTGCTGCTCAACACCGGCTGGACCGGCGGGCCCCACGGGAAGGGCGAGCGCATGTCGCTCAAGCACACCCGGGCCATTCTCGACGCCGCGCTCAACGGTGACCTCGATGGGGTCGAGACCGAGGAGCATCCGATCTTCAAGCTGGCGATGCCGGTGAGCTGCCCCGACGTGCCCGACGAGATCCTCAACCCTCGCAACACCTGGGATAAGCCAGAGGACTACGACGTCACCGCCGCCAAGCTACGTGACATGTTCGTCGCCAACTACGAAGCAAACGGCTACGACGCACTCGGCATCAAAGCAGTGATGTAACCAACCCCCGAAATTTTCGCGCTTTGCCACCACAGAGGTGGTGTAGCGCGATCAGATCCGTGGGTTTGGCCTAGAGATCCGGTGTTCCGAAGTTGAGTACGGGGCTTTCGGCTCCGCCGTGCACCGGTAGTACTACGCCGGTGACGAAGCTCGATGCCGGAGATGCAAGGTAGATGGCCGCGTTGGCGATGTCTTCTGGCTGGCCGAAGCGGCGCATGGGTGTGTTGCCAATAGCGGTGGCCCGCATCTCGTCGCTGGTGGTGACGAGTTCGGTGGCGGCGGTTTCGATGAAGCCCGGGGCGATGGCATTGACCCGGACCTTTGGCGCCAACTCCTGTCCGAGTTGACGGGTGAGCGAGATCATCGCTGCCTTGGCTGTGCCGTAGGAGGTCATCGCTCGTCCGGCCATGATGCCGGCGACCGACGCGATGTTGATGACCGATGCGTTTGGTGACTCCAGCAGGTGGGGGAGCGTCGCCTGGGTCAGTTCGTAGGCGGTACCCACATTGAACGAGATGGCCTGCTCGAACTTTTCGCGGGGTACGTCGCCAAAGGGTTGGGGGAATGTGCCGCCCAGATTGTTGACGACGGTATCGACCCGGCCGAACCATTTGGCGGTCTTTGCCGCAAGCTCCTCAAGCGCACCCGGTTCGGCGAGATTCGATGCGACGATCAGGCATTCGCTGCCCTCGGCGGCGACTTTCGCCGCCGTGGCGGTGAGTTCATCCTCCGAGCGTGCCGCGATCGCGACCTTTGCGCCGGCCGCCGCCAAACCGACAGCGATGCTCGCACCGATGCCGCGGCCGCCAGCAGTAACGATTGCGACCTGATCGGTAAGGGTGAACTGGTCGAGCGTCACGGGGCTGCCTCGACCAATCGTCTCTAGTGCTCGGGGGTTCCCATATCGACTTCGGAGCCAAGTCCGAGCCCGGTGGCTCGACCGTCCTCGTCGACGAAGAAGTTCACGCGCTGGCCCTGACGGAGCATGCGGAACACCGACCCTTCGAGGGCGTTGACCGCAAGGTCGAACTCGGCGAAATCGCCCGTATCGCACACGACGACGCCGTCGCCGGTGCCCGGGTCGTAGGACTTCACGACGCCCTGCATGATCTAGCGGACCGCTTTTTCGACCTTGCCGGCCTTGAGGCAGCCGGTGCACACACGGACGCGCTTGGTGCCGCCGTTGACTTTGGCGCGGACCCGCTGAATGTTTGGGTTCCAGCGACGCTTGGTACGGCGATGGGAGTGACTTACGTTCATGCCGAACTGTGGCTTCTTGCCACAGATTTCACAGATAGCCGACATCGACCTCTACCTCTGGTTGCGATTGCAATCCATCATCTTAGCCAGTGAGCAGATCCGCCCCCACCTCGGGCGGCACGTTCTCGAAGTTTGCTCCGGAGTTCCGGCCGGGGCCACCGGATCGGTACCATCACAGCGTGACTTCCGGGGGAGTGCTCGACGCCGCAATGCTGCGCGAGACCATGCAGGTGTTTGCCAAGGCGCTCGAGGCGCACCGTCCAAGCATCAATGCCCTCAACGTCTACCCGGTGCCAGATGGCGATACCGGCACCAATATGGCGCTCACCCTCGGCTCGGTGGTCGAGGCGCTCGACAACCTTCCGCGCGACGGTGCCGATCAGGACATGGAGTCGGTCTGTGGCGCCATCTCGAAAGGTTCACTCATGGGTGCCCGGGGGAATTCCGGGGTCATCCTGAGCCAACTGCTGCGCGGTCTGGTGGCCGATGTTGATGAACTCGACGGGTTCGACGGCACGCAGTTGGCCGTAT
>CAZGVQ010000124.1:0-8722 GCA_964529355.1 uncultured Acidimicrobiales bacterium | reverse complement strand
GGAGCGACCGCAACGACCTGGCCGTCCGGCACGTGATCGGCGCACGCGACTACCCCGAGCTCTCCCAACAAAACCCGACCGAATCTTCCGACCCGTTGCTGTACCAACAGATCGAATACGAAAACGACATGCCCTCGCTGTATGCGGCGGCCGACGCGGTGGTGTGTCGATCGGGCGCGACGTCGATTGCCGAACTCGCCGTTATCGGCATTCCCGCAGTGCTCGTGCCGCTCCCGGGAGCTCCGGGCGACCACCAGACCGCGAACGCGATGGCTCTGGTCGACGCGGGTGCGGCGGTTCTTGTTCCCGATCACGAACTCACCACCGAACGGTTGGTAGCCGAGATCGATGCACTTCGAGGTGCGCCGAAGCGCCTCGCCGATATGGCAACCTCGTCGAGCGATGTCGCCCGCCCCGATGCCGCCGACCGGTTGGCCGATCTGGTCGAGCAACACGTCTAACCTACGTTTGTAAAATGCCCCTCCGTCGAAAGCCCCTACAACCTCGTGTCTGACGCAACCACCGTCTCCGATCCGGTCGATCTCACCAGTCCGCAACGGATTCACATCATCGGGGTCGGTGGCGCCGGCATGAGCGCAATCGGTCAGGTTCTCCTGGCGATGGGCCACACGGTCTCGGGTAGCGACCTCAAGGCCTCACCGGGACTGGCGCGACTAGAAGCGCTCGGCGCAACCGTCTTTGTGGGGCACGACCCGAGCCAGCTCGGCGATGCCGAAATCGTCATGATCTCCACCGCTATACCCGAACGCAATAACGAACTGTCGACCGCTCGGGAAAACGGTCTCCGAGTGCTTCGACGCCGAGAGGCGTTGGCCGCCATCGCTGCGCAGCGCAACACGGTCGCGGTGGCCGGCACCCACGGCAAAACCACCACGTCCAGCATGCTTGCGCTCATTCTGCGCGCGGCCGAGCTCGACCCGTCGTTCATCATCGGTGGCGATGTCAACGAGATCGGAACGGGTGCGGCGTGGGCCGACGGCGAGAGCTTTGTCGTCGAAGCCGACGAGAGCGACGGCACATTTCTCGAACTTCCTCGCGCGATGGCGGTGGTCACCAACATCGAAGCCGACCACATCGAACACTATGGCGGCTTTGAAGAGCTGCTCGACGCGTTCGCACAGTTCTTCGAAGGTACCGATGGGCCGATCGTCGTATGTGCCGACGACCCCGTGGCCAACGAGCTGGGCGCCAAACACGATGCCGTCAGCTACGGGCTCGCAGAGTCCGCCGACTACCGGATGGTCGAGGTCGAGGGCAGCCGCGCCGGGGTCGGTTTTGATCTCGTGCATCAGGGCCAGCGACTCGGCCGTATCGAGTTGCCGGTCGCCGGGGTCCACAATGCCAGCAACGCTGCCGCTGCGGTGGTGGCCAGTCTTCTCCTCGGCGCTGATTTCAGCGCCGCCGCGGCAGCCATGGCGCAGTACGGCGGCGTTGCCCGCCGCTTCGAGATGCGAGGCGAGGTCGATGGCATTACGTTCATCGACGACTACGCGCATCTTCCCAGTGAGGTCGAGGCGGCGCTTCAGGCGGCATCGGACGGCGCCTGGAACCGGGTCGTCTGCGTGTTCCAGCCGCACCGGTACAGCCGCACCGCGTCGCTCTGGCAGACCTTCGGCGAGTCGTTCGATCAGGCCGACCTGTTGGTCGTGACCGATATCTACAGCGCCGGCGAAACGCCCCGGCCGGGTGTTTCGGGCAAGCTCATTGTCGATGCGGTGCTGGGCGTTCGCCCTCACCGTCGTCTGGCTTACATGCCGCATCACCAGGAGTTGGTCGAGTACCTCGCCGGTGAACTCACCGAAGGCGATCTGTGCTTGACCCTCGGAGCCGGCGATCTCACCGATCTTCCCGACGAGCTTCTGGCGCGCTGCTCGCCATGACGGCCTCACCCTCGGCCCAGCGGTTCACGGCCCTCGCCGCTGAACTCGGGGACCGGTTGGGACCCACGGCGGTGCAAACCAACGCGTCGATCGGCGAGCTCACCACCTATCGCGTCGGGGGAGATGCTGCGGTTTTGGTGGAAGCCAACAGTCTTGAGGATCTGCAGAACGTTCAGGGGGTGTGCGCAGACTTCGCCGACCCGGTCGCGCTCCTGGTCGTCGGGCTCGGCTCGAACCTCCTGGTCTCCGACGCCGGGTTTGAAGGGGTGGCGGTACGGCTGGGGGAGGGGTTCACCACCGTCGACGTCGAAGGCGAGCAGGTCGTCGCCGGGGCTGCCGCCAAGCTTCCTGTCGTGGCCCGCAAGAGCGGTGCCGAGGGACTTACCGGCTTCGAATGGGCCGTGGGGGTTCCCGGATCGATCGGCGGCGCGGTGCGGATGAATGCCGGTGGCCACGGCGCGGACATGAGTGACTCGCTCATCTCGGCCTCGATCATCGACTTCAGCACCGGCGAAACGCGGTCCGGTGGTCCTGCCGAACTCGAGTTCGCTTACCGGTCGTCCAACATCGCCGACACCGAGGTTGTGGTGTCGGCCCGGCTTCAGTTGCGAACCGGTGTTGCAGAAGAAGCCAAACGAGCGATGAGCGATATCGTCCGCTGGCGACTCGACCATCAGCCTGGTGGCCAGAACGCCGGTTCGGTGTTTACCAACCCCGAAGGCGACTCAGCGGGGCGCCTTATCGATGCCGCTGGTCTGAAGGGTCTACGCGTCGGAACGGCGGAAGTGTCGACCAAGCACGCCAACTTCATCCAGTCCGAACCGGGCGGTCGTGCCGACGATGTATGGGCTCTTATGCAACGAATCGTGGCCGAGGTCGAGGAGTTTTCTGGCGTGGTCCTCCATCCCGAAACCCGGATGGTTGGGTTCACCGACCGTTCCGGCCCCTGAAGGTTCTCCTGTTTCTTAAGTTGTTTGTGTTGCACCTGTTGGAATTGAGGGCGCGACGGACGAGACTGGACGGCTGTGAGCGCACTCGCCCAACTCCCGCGCCAGGACCGGCCGAAGGTCGATCCGCGGATGAGTCGACGACGCCAGGAAGTGCAGCGCGAGAACAGCCGACGCCGACTCCGGCGAGTGCTGGTACTGCTCGGAATCGTGGGCATCGTCGTCCTCGGAATCATCGTGATCCGCTCGCCTCTTTTCTCGTTGGAAGAAATCGAGATCGCCGGTGCCAATCGCACGGGCACCCAGGACGTCTTGGCCATCGCTGGACTTGAAGTCGGCGAGCCACTGATGGATGCCGATGTGGCGTTCGCCGAGGAAGCCATCTCGCGTTTGCCGTGGGTATTCACCGCTGAGGTTTCGAGAAGCTGGCCGCGCAGTGTCACGATCGACATCGTCGAACGGCAGGCCGCAGCGAACCTCCCGTCCAATGGCGGTTCGTACGCGGTCGTCGACCGGTTTGGTCGGGTGCTCGAACGCATTGGCGCACTCGACAACGGACTCCCCGTGGTGCAGGTTCCGGCTCGTGCAGCGTTCCCAGGAGACGACGTACCCGAAGCGGTCGATGCGGTGCGTGTCGCATCAGCGTTGCCGCGTGCGGTTGCACCCTGGGTCGTGAGCGTCGGCGTCGATCAAGAGTCGGGCGTTGTGCTTGAACTCGTCGACAACGGCCGGGCGCTGATGGGCGATAGCGAGCAACTCAACGACAAGTATGTGGCGTTGGCAACCGTGCTCACCCGGGTGCAATTGCAGTGCGCGGAGCGCATCGACGTGCGCGTCGCGCAGACTCCCGTGTTGACCCGCAGGGCTGGCTGCTCGTAACCTCGTCTCTTACGGTCAGAAAATGTCTAAGGGTTCAGCAGAGCTTGTGTCAAGTCGAGGTTTAGGGTTTCTTAACCTCTACCTCAGCTCGAACTGAGCTTTCGGGCCTTCTCTCCTTCGGACCGGTCCGAAAACCAAGAATTCTTTGAAGAACAAGTTCAAGTAGTCCACGAAATCAGGAGTCCTGAGATGTCGAACCCGCAGAACTACCTTGCGGTAATCAAGGTCGTCGGTGTCGGTGGCGGCGGTGTAAACGCTGTCAACCGCATGATTGACGCTGGCCTGAAGGGCGTTGAATTTATTGCCGTCAACACCGATGCGCAGGCGCTGTTGATGAGCGACGCCGAGGTCAAACTCGACATCGGGCGCGAACTCACCCGTGGGCTCGGCGCCGGCAGCGACCCCGAAATCGGTCGCCAGGCGGCAGAAGATCACATCCAGGACATCGAGGCCGCCCTCACCGGTGCCGACATGGTCTTCATCACCGCAGGCAAGGGCGGCGGCACCGGAACCGGCGCCGCTCCGGTCATTGCCGAGGTGGCCAAGGGACTGGGCGCACTCACCATTGGTGTTGTTACCCGGCCATTCACCTTCGAAGGCCGCCGCCGATCGGTCCAGGCCGAGCAGGGCATTCAGCGCCTCAAGGAGAAGGTCGACACCCAGATCGTTATCCCCAACGACCGACTCCTCACCGTGTCGAACGAAAAGACCTCGGTGCTCAACGCGTTCAAGATGGCCGACGAGATCCTGCTGCAGGGTGTCCAGGGCATCACCGACCTCATCACGACACCCGGCCTCATCAACACCGACTTCGCCGACGTGAAGATGATTATGAAGGACGCAGGGTCGGCCTTGATGGGCATCGGCTACTCCTCGGGCGAGGGACGAGCGCTCAACGCCGCCCGGGCCGCCATCTCGAGCCCTCTCCTCGAAGCGTCCATCGAAGGGGCGCGAGGCATTCTTCTCACCATCTCCGGTGGCAGCGATCTTGGCCTGTTCGAGGTCAATGAGGCAGCAGAGGTTGTTCACGGCGTGGCTCACCCAGACGCCAACATCATCTTCGGTGCCGTCATCGACGATGAGATGGGCGACGAAGTTCGCGTCACCGTTATCGCCGCCGGGTTCGACCGTTGGGACGAGTCGGGCGGCGACGCTGACAGCTCATCAGCATCGATGCCTTCCGGTTCATCAGGTTCGGGGAGTTCCGACAGCTCCTCGTCAGGTGGATCGGGCGGCGTTGCCCCCATCACCGACATCTTCGACACCGGTGACGATGACGACGATCTGGGCGACGACGAGTTCGACGTCCCTTCGTTCCTCAAGTAGGCGTACGCTCGGCTGGTCAGGCTCGTCGAGGGCCGGAGGCCGACGTGTTGCACTTCGAACATCAGTTGCGTGGCGGGCGAGTCGCCCACCTTCGCTTCTCTAACGCCAGCGATGCCGACTTCGCCATCGCCGACTCGTCGGGGCAGCTCGCGGCTGCCCGCACGTCGCTCTGTGGGTATCGGTGGACCTGGCTCCACCAGGTCCATGGGGCCGAGGTGGTAGAGGTAACGCAGCCCGGAGAAGGTGCCGCGTCTCATGCCGATGCCTGCTTCACCGCGATCGACAGGGCAGTGGTCGCGGTACAGACCGCCGACTGCGCCCCTGTGCTGTTCGTCGGCGACAACGGCATGGTGGGCGCGGCCCATGCCGGTTGGCGAGGAGCCGTGGCCGGCGTGTTGCCCGCCACGGTTGCTGCGATGCGAGCCAACGACTGCGGCGACCTCACGGCAATCATCGGTCCGACAATCGGGGCCGAATGCTACGAGTTCGGCGAAACCGACCTGGCAGAGGCTGTGGCGGCGCTTGGCGACACCGTCCGGGCAACCACGTCGGCGGGTACTCCAGCACTCGACCTGACCGCGGGCATCGCTGCCCAATTGGCCGACCTCGGTGTCTCGGCCACCGTCATCGCCGAGTGCACCGCATGCGACGGCAAGTACCACAGCCATCGGGCGCGCGCCGACAAGGGGCGGCAGGTGGCGGCGGCATGGATCGATTCGCGACCTGCCGAGGTCAGTGCCTGATGAGCGACGCAAATCCCGAACCGGTGGGTCCTGGTGTCGACGAGATCGCCGAACGTTTGTTGGTTGTCGATGATCGGCTGCAGGCCGTTGGTCGCAGCGATGTGAAGGTGGTAGCGGTAGCAAAGACGTTTCCGGCTGCTTCGGTGCTTGCCGCGATGTCGGCGGGCTGCTTCGACATCGGCGAGTCCTACGCGCAGGAGTTCGTCACCAAACACGCCGAGGTCACCGAGGCCGTCGCCGAGACCGAGACCAGGCCCCCGGTCTGGCACTTCGTCGGCGGACTCCAACGCAACAAGGTCCGGAAGATCGCGTCGTTGGTCGACCTTTGGCACAGCGTCGACCGGGCCGAGCTTGCCGCCGAGATCGCAAAGCATGCGCCGGGCGCCGCGGTGCTCCTGCAGGTGAACATTTCGGGCGAGGACGCAAAGAAGGGCTGTTCGCCCGAGGACCTCGACGATTTGATGACGGTGGCGGTCGACGCAGGCTTGTCGGTTGTCGGTTTGATGGGCATGGCCCCGCTGGCCGAACCCGAGGCCGCCCGGCCTGGATTCCGAACACTCCGCCACCTGGCCGACACCTACGACTTGACCGAGGTTTCGATGGGCATGAGTGCTGATCTGGAGGTGGCTGCCCAGGAGGGAGCCACCATCGTTCGGGTCGGATCCGGCCTGTTTGGGCCTCGTCGATGAGGTTCCGACAGGAACCCGGGCGTCTGGTTCGGTAGACTGTCGTACAGGAGAGATCCATGTCTGTTTTCAAGAAAACACTGTTGTACCTGGGTCTAGGCCCAGATGAGGAATACGAGTTCGGCCAAGGCTTCGAGGCTGAGGCCGACGCGCCCGACCTTGGTGTCACCGGTCCGGTCTCGCCCGCTGGTCCTGATCCCAGCGGTCCAACGGTCCGCGCGGTGCCGATGCCAACGAGCGATGTCGACGATATGTCCACCGGCTCTTCGCTTACGCCGTCGATGTCGGCTGCGCCGGTCGAGGGTGGCGTTCGACCAATAGCGCCGGTTGCGCAACCATCGCGAGTTTCTGGTTCTCCCGCGGTGCGGGCCTTGCCGATTCAGAAGACGACCAAGCCATCAACCATCGCGCCAATTTCGTTCAACGACGCGCAAGAGGTTGCCGACGTGTTCACCTCGAGCCAGGCGGTCATCGTCAACCTGCAGAACGTCGATCGCGAGCTCAGCCGCCGGATCATCGATTTCAGTAGTGGGCTTTGTTACGGATTGGGCGGGCAGATGGAGCGCGTCGCCAAGGACGTGTATCTGCTGACGCCATCCGACGTCGAGGTCACCGACGCCGACCGTCGTGGGATGCTCCAGTAGCCCAGCGTCGTTGATTCGACGACCGGCTTTACCACTTCTGACAAAGATCCGCTAATTCGGGATGGCGCGCCGCTAGCATTCGCTGCATGGACGTAACGCCACAATCCCTCAAAGACGTCGAATTTCGTCAAGCTCTCCGCGGCTATGACCCCGATGAAGTCGATTTGTTCCTTCAGCGGGTCAGCGCTGGTGTGGCCCAACTGCAGGGTCGACTATCCGAAGCGATCTCGCGCGCTGAGGCAGCCGAGGCCCGAATCGACCGCGGCGACGCTGCGCCGCCGGTACAAAGAGCCCGCCGCGAAGGCGAGCCTTCTGAAGAGACGATTACCAGAACGCTGCTGCTCGCCCAGCAAACCGCCGACAAGTTGCTGATCGATGCCCGCGAGGAAGCGTCGTCAACGCTCTCCCAGGTGCAGAACGAAGCGGCTGAGGTTCGTGGCGCAGCTCAGTCCGAGGCCGACGAGCTCCGGCGGGTCGCGAAGGCAGAGACCGATCAGCTCCGGGCCACCACCGACACCGAGACAAGCGAACTCCGTGCGGCCGCAGAATCTGAGACCTCAAAGCTTCGTCGTCAGACCCAGACCGACGTCGACGCGTTGCTCCTCGAAGCCGAACATGCGTCGTCAAAGGCAGCGGTTGAGGCCGAGGCCGAACGCGAGGCGATTCTCGGCGAGGTGGAGTCCGAAGCCCGTGCGGTGGCCGAGGCAACCCGTACCCCGCTGCTCGCGGAGATTCGCGAACTCGAAACCCGCCGCGACTTCCTTGCCGAGGATGTCGCGCTTCTCGAACATCATGTCGAGGCCGAGCGCAGCACGGTACTGGCGTCGATTACTCGACTCCAGAGCGTTGTCGATGAACCCGATGTCCTTCGTGTGTCGCCGGTTCCACAGCTCAGCAGGTACTCGAAGCTCGAAGAGCGACCCGAAGAAGCGCCAGCAGTAGCTGCGCCCGCAGTCCAAGAAGTAGAAGCAGTCCAAGAAGTAGAAGAAGTAGAAGACGTAGAAGAAGTCGCAGCCCAGCCGGCGGCAGCCGCTGCGGTTGCCGCCGAGCCGATGGATCTGACCGACTCGGTCGATGCTGAACCTCAAGCAGAGCCTGAGGTTGCCGCCGATGACGAGGTCGTGTCCCCGGTCGAGCCGGTGGAGGCGGCATCAGACCCCGTCGAAGAGCCGGTGCTTGCAGAAGCACCAGCACCGATCGAAGAACCGGTCTCGGCGGTTGACGCCGTCGACGTCACCGACCCGGTCGAGTCCGAGTGGAAAGAAGAAGTCGTGGAGCCCGGGGAGACCGGGGAGACCGTGAAGACTGCCGAGACTGCCGAGCCATCTGGCGGATCTTCGAAGCTGGCTATGGGCGGTGCCGCAGCTGCCGGTGCCGCCGCGGTTGGCGGCGGCTCGTTCATCGACAACTTTGGTGCCGACTCGAGCCCGATCGACGGCCCGCCGGAAACACTCGAAACACTCGCGACACCGGAAACACCGGAACTGGGCGTACTCGAAGACATCGATGTTCCCCTTGATAGCCCCCTCGAGGATGCCGTCGCTGAGCCGTCATCGCCAGCGGTCGCCGTCGATTCCGCCGTCGTTGACTCTGCCG
>CAZGVQ010000123.1:0-8771 GCA_964529355.1 uncultured Acidimicrobiales bacterium | reverse complement strand
GGTTTCGAGAAGCTCATATGGCAGTCGAGCCCAGTCGGCGGTCATCGCATCTTCGCTGGTGACCGCACGAATGATGATGGGGCGGGCGTAGGTGCGCTCATCGCCCATAACGCCCACGCTGCGGATGTCGGGAAGCACGGCAAACGCCTGCCAGATCGACCGCTCGAGACCAGCCTTGGCGATCTCTTCGCGAACGATGAGATCGGCGTGTTGAAGAATCGCCACGAGTTCGCGGGTGACCTCGCCGATGATCCGTACGCCCAGGCCCGGTCCGGGAAACGGCTGACGCCACACGATCTCATCGGGCAGACCCAGCTCGGTGCCGACCTGTCGGACCTCGTCTTTGAACAAGCTGCGCAACGGTTCGACAAGCTCAAACTCCATGTCGTCGGGCAAACCGCCGACGTTGTGGTGGCTCTTGATCTTGGCCGCATCCTTGGTGCCCGACTCGATGACGTCGGGGTACAGGGTGCCCTGCACCAGGAAGTTCGCGTCGGTGATACCGCCCGAGGCGGCCTCGAATTCGCGGATGAAGATCTCGCCGATGGTTTTGCGTTTGTCCTCGGGGTCATCGACCCCTTCGAGCTTGTCGAAGAAACGATCTTCAGCACGAACGTGGATGAGCTCGATGCCCTGGTGTCGCTTGAAGGTTTCGACCACCTGCTCGCCCTCGTTGGCTCGCATAAGGCCGGTGTCGACAAAAACACACGTGAGTTGTGACCCGATGGCTTTGTGTACAAGCGCCGCCGCAACCGCGGAGTCGACGCCACCCGAGAGGCCACAAATCGCGCGACCGCTGCCCACCTGATCGGCGATCTTCTCGACGGCATCGTCGATGAAGTTGCCCATGGTCCAGGTTGGCGAGCATTCGGCGATGTCGTGCAGGAACGTGCCCAGGACTTCCATGCCGTGGGGCGTGTGCGCAACCTCGGGGTGATACTGCACGCCGTAAATCCGGCGTTCGTGATCTTCCAGAACCGCTACCGGCGAGGCCTCGGTCCGGGCCGTGGCGATGAATCCTTCAGGCGCTTCGGTGATGGCATCGAAATGGCTCATCCACACGGTCTGATCCTGGGGAACATCGCCGACCAGCAGTTTGGATTCGGCGCCTTCGATGGCCGACATCTCCGTGCGGCCATACTCGCCCTGCTCGTTTCGTCCCACGGTGCCGCCCAATTGCTGGGCGATGACCTGGGCGCCGTAACACATGCCGAAGATGGGTACGCCGAGATCAAAGATCGCCGGGTCGAGAAGCGGTGCGCCTTCGACGTGAACACTCTTTGGCCCACCGGAGAGCACGACGGCCGAAGGCTTTTTCGCCACGATTTCGTCCGCGGAGATGTCGTGGGGAACCAGTTCGCTGTACACGTTGAGTTCGCGCACGCGCCGGGCGATCAGCTGGGCGTATTGCGCCCCAAAATCGATGACGAGAACCGTCTCGGCTGCTGCGGTATCCATGAGAGTGCGGCCCCCCGGCCGAAGTCTGGCGGGAAACTCGGGTTAGTGACCCATTCCGATGCCCTGCTCGGTTTGGAGCTTTTTGCCTTCGGTCTGCAGTGCGGGGGCCACCATGACCTCGGCCTTCTGAAAGTCCTTGATGTCGGTGTAACCGCAGGTTGCCATGGAGGTCCGAAGGCCACCGAAGAGGTTGACGCGGCCGTCGTTTTCGTTGGCCGGACCGACGAGGATCTGCTCGAGCGAGCCACGGACATCGGTCTTCACTCGCGCACCACGAGGGAGCGTGGGATGGAAGGTCGCCATGCCCCAGTGGTAGCCGCGGCCCGGGGCTTCTTCGGCGGCCGCAAGGGGCGAACCGATCATCACCGCGTCGGCGCCACACACGATGGCCTTGGCCACGTCGCCGCCGGTACCCATGCCTCCGTCGGCGATCACGTGGACGTACACGCCGGTCTCGTCGAGGTGCCGCATACGAGCGGCCTTCACATCGGCAATAGCTGTTGCCTGCGGAACACCGAGGCCAAGCACGCCGCGAGTGGTGCAGGCGTGGCCGGGTCCGACACCGACCAACACGCCGGCGGCGCCGGTGCGCATGAGGTGAAGCGCCGCCGAATAGCTAGCGCAGCCACCGACGATGACCGGGATATCGAGGGACCGAACGAAGGTCTTGAGATTCAGCGGTTCGACGGTCTTGGAGACATGCTCGGCCGACACCACGGTGCCCTGGATAACGAGAATGTCGAGCTCGCCATCGGTGATCGCATCGATATATGCAGCGGTGCGCTGCGGGGTGACCGAGGCGCAGGCCACGACGCCAGCGTCCTTGATCTCTTTGATACGGGCGGTGATGAGTTCGGGCTTCACCGGCTCCTGATACAGCTCTTGCATGCGTGCCGTGGCCTTTTCGACCGGCAGCTTTGAAATCTCGTGCAGCACGCCGTCGGCGTCTTCATAGCGAGTCCACAGACCTTCAAGGTTGAGCACCCCGACGCCGCCGAGCTGACCGAGACGAATCGCGGTGGCCGGACTGATGACGCCGTCCATGGCCGAACCCATAAGCGGAAGCTCGAACTTGTACGCATCGATCTTCCACGAGATGTCGACATCTTCGGGATCGCGCGTACGCCGGCTCGGGACGATCGCAATGTCGTCGAAGCCGTACGCTCGTCGCCCTGACTTACCCATTCCAATTTCGATCTCGGCCACGGTGCCTATCCCTCTTTGGTGATTGCTGACGGGGGTCGGTGGAAAGAGTCGATCTTAGTCATGCGGGCGAACCTGCGTAGACGTTGGGCCTAATGATTTGCGGTTGTCAGCCGGCGAAGCACTCAATGAGGTCACCGAGTCGGTGCCGCCACTGCGGACCGAGCTCGGCCGGAGTCTTTCCAAGGCGCACCACAACCAGGTCAAGGGCTGGTACGCAGGCGATTCGCTGCCCCTCGTATCCGCTACAGAAGAAGGTTCCGAATTCGTCGTCGGCCACCCACCACTGCTCGCCATATCCCTGCGCATCAATCGGATCCCAGGCATGCACACCACCCCACGGTGTTTCGAACGCGAGGAATGGATCTTTCGGTTTGCCGCCATCAGCTATCTTGAGGAACTCCAAAAGCGCCGGTGGAACCTGCTCGACAAGCTCACTCAATCCGTCCAGATACACAGGGCCGACCGGTTCCCGTATAGTTTCGAACGCATCAAGCAAGGCCATAGCTAGAACGGAGCGATGCGTTAGGAGCTCGTGGTAAACACCAGCGGGCCATGGCCAAAATGCACAGCGACGAGTTTGCAATAGATAAGCACGGTCGACTTCTCGCGAGGGTCGATGCTCTTCGGAAACGCGATCTCGAAGTTCGTGTTGTGGTAGCCCAACATGGCGACGTCTTCGATTGAATCGTCCAATTCTCCAGTCGGGTTCGCAGTCAATGCAGCCCACACGTCTGGCGCGCCCGCATGTATATCCATGTCGTGCAACTGAATGACGTAGTTCATTTCAGTCTCGAAAAGCGTCGCCGTCCCCGTCGTGTCAGGTCCGTCAATCGTCGCCGTTGCGATCTGATCCATTGCTTTCTCTCTCCTCGTATGTCCAGCTCATGCTGCGCACGAACCGAGTCCAACCCGTTGAGCGCTGCCAATAAGTCTGACCATGATCGGCGCGGCTTGGCTAACTGGGTCCAAGATCACCACGAGATGAGCGCCGTGCTGGCGTCGGTGTCGGTGCCGTAGCTTTCGGCGACCAGACGGCCCCGATGCACCACCAACATCGCGAGCGTCTGACCGAGGTCCTCAGGCTGCTCGGCGACGACGCGTGAAGTGAGGGCGGCAACTCGATCGGCATCGATGCCTGCGTCGAGCGGACCTTCGGGCCACTCGTCGGTTGGCCACGGCACGCCATCGGGCTGACCAGGCAGATCCCGCAGCGGCTGGCGATTGGCAACCCGTAGTTCGGATGCGGTGTTCATCGTTGCAACCTAGACCCGGTTGCGCTATTCACACCGAATAGCCCGGCCGAACGGCCTATAAAGCGCTACTCCGATGCATGACGATATACATCGTAATGAAGTGAAATCGATCGGCGGGCGATGGCTTGGCGACAACCAAGGACTTGCGATGAACCGGACAATTTTCGTAATTTTGCTCGCTGGGCTGATGCTCTCAAACCTGTCCCTACCCGCTACCGCGGGCGGCGCCGACAGCGATCTCACAATCGTCACCAAAGGTCGGGCTGGCGGTGAGATCCTCGACATCGTCATCGACGGAACCACCGTTGAATCATTCGAACTCGACGCCGCCCCCAACTTCTTCGGAAACACCGACTGGACCACCCACACCTACACCCACACCGGACCTCTTGCGGCCTCCCAAGTCCGACTCGAATTCAACAACGACGGCCGCCAAACCGGACAACCAAGCCGCGACATCCGCGTCGACAAAATCATCATCAACAACACCACCTACGAAACCGAAGCCCCCAACGTCACCGGCAACGGAATCTGGACCAACGGAGCATGCCGAAGCGGAAACCTCCAAAGCGACACCCTCAGCTGCAATGGCCACTTCCAATACACCGGGGGACCCACACCAACAACCACCACCAGCGCAGCACCAACCACCACAACGCAGATCCTGAACAGCGATCTCACAATCGTCACCAAAGGTCGGGCTGGCGGTGAGATCCTCGACATCGTCATCGACGGAACCACCGTTGAATCATTCGAACTCGACGCCGCCCCCAACTTCTTCGGAAACACCGACTGGACCACCCACACCTACACCCACACCGGACCTCTTGCGGCCTCCCAAGTCCGACTCGAATTCAACAACGACGGCCGCCAAACCGGACAACCAAGCCGCGACATCCGCGTCGACAAAATCATCATCAACAACACCACCTACGAAACCGAAGCCCCCAACGTCACCGGCAACGGAATCTGGACCAACGGAGCATGCCGAAGCGGAAACCTCCAAAGCGACACCCTCAGCTGCAATGGCCACTTCCAATACACCGGGGGACCCACACCAACAACCACCACCAGCGCAGCACCAACCACCACAACGCCCGGAAACCAAAGCCCAACCGCTCGTGCGGGGTCCGATCAGCAACTTGTCGATAGCGACCACAACGGCACCGAGGTCGTGGCGCTCGATGGCTTCGCGAGTACTGACGATGGTTCGATCATCTCCTTCGAGTGGCTTCGCGGACAACAAGTCATAGCCACCGGTGCGCAGACCAACGTCGCGCTGGGCATTGGGAACAACGAAATCGTCCTGCGGGTCACTGACGACACGGGCCTGATTTCCGAAGACAGTGTCCTTATCGTCGTCTCAGAGGTCGCAGCGTCCTCGGTGCTCCGGATTAAAGCGGTAGGGACTACCGGCGAAGAACTCATCGAAGTCAAAATCAACGGCGAGGCCGTGCAGACTTTTCAACTATCGGCGGCCACTTCGGCCTTCCGCTCTGACGAACCGGGCTGGAAATTCCTGACCTACATCCATCCTGCTCCCCTGGAACCTCATGACGTGAGGCTCGAGTTTACGAACGACGGGCGGTCGGCTGCCGGCAATGACCGAAACGTCCGGGTCGACTACATCGAAATAGACGGTGCGGTTTTCCAGACCGAAGACCCCAACGTCATTTCGAAAGGCTCATGGTTCAACGGTTCGCAGTGCTCCACCGGTTCGTTCAGAAACGACAACCTCTACTGCAATGGGTACATCCAGTATTCCGTCCGTGACGCGTTCGAGATATCGGAAGTCGCCACCAACATCAGCACACCCTGGGGGCTTGACTTTCTCCCGAATGGAGACCTTCTTTTCACCGAGCGAATCGGTCGGATCAATGTCATCGATGCCGAAACGGGGATTCAAAATGCTGTTGCGGCTGACATGTCCACTCTCTTTGTTAGTGGCACCGCTGGACTTCTCGGGCTAGCTGTCGACCCGAACTTTTCTTCAAACCGCCGCTTTTACACGTGCCAAAATCGCCAAGCGCCGGAAGCGCTCGAAATCATTGCCTGGCAAATGAACCAAGCCGGTACGTCGAGCAGCCGCATTGGCCTACCGCTTGTCTCCGAACCGTCCGGAAACGGCCATGTCGGCTGCCAGATCCGGGTGGACGGCGACGGATTCCTCTGGGCGACTTTCGGCGACAACTTCATCGGCACCAACCCTCAGGATCTTGGCACCCACCTAGGCAAGGTCCTTCGAATCAACCGATTCACCGGCGAGGGCGCGCCCGGCAATCCCTTCGGCGATTCCGCCGACGAGACCACCCGCCGGATCTACTCATTCGGTCATCGCAACGTGCAGGGAATCGCATTCCGACCCGGAACTGATCAGGTGTATTCAATCGGTCACGGCTCCGCTGTCGATGACGAGATCAACGTTTTGGTATCCGGTGGAAACTACGGATGGGACCCGGTTCCCGAGGGGCCCATACCTGATCCCAACCGGCCCTTCTATGACGAGGTCAATAATCCCATGACCGATCTCACAAAGTTCCCCGATGCGATCCAGGCAGCTTGGTCCTCCGGTGACCCGACCGTCGCACCCGGAGGCGGGGACTTTCTCACCGGCGACCAATGGGGCGAGTTTGAAGGCTCATTGGCAGTGGCGATGTTGAAAGACGCGAAGCTGACACTGTTTCGCTTCGACGACGCTGGAAACTACGTTGGCGACACGTCGCCAACGCAACTCGACGGCTCATTCGGCCGATTGCGGTCGGCAACGATGGGGCCCGACGGTGCCCTCTACATTACGACGACGAACTCCGGGTTTGGCGCGGTCGACCCGCGACTCGACAAAATCCTTCGAGTCATCCCGACCTAGCGGCGTTTCGCTGGTGCTGGTGCAAGCAAGCAATCTCGATCACCGCAGCGACGGGAATCCATGCAGCACTACCTTCCGTAGTCTCCCCACCGGTCATCCACGGAGCCGGTTACTTCGGCCAGGAACTGCCGCAGGATTGCGGCGGTTGCCCCCCACACGGTGTTGCCGTAGAGCTCGAAGAAGGTTATCGACCACTCGCGCTTGCTTCCGTCGTCGGTTGTGCCCCGCTGCCAGATCTCTTCGCGCCACACCTCGTCGAGCAACAACTCATCGAGGGTGACCTCGATAATCTCGCTCACCTCGTCAGGGTTGGCCCGAAGCGACGGCCGCTGGTCGACCATCGCCACAAAGGGGTGAATCAACGATCCGCTGCCGACGGTGACGAATCGATCCAGCTCGCCAACGAGACGAGGGAGCGAGGGGTCGAGGTCGACTTCCTCGTGGGCCTCTCGAAGAGCGGTGTGCCAGAGACTCTCGTCGGTATCATCCTCGCGCCCGCCCGGAAACGCGACCTCAAGGGTATGGGACCGCAGTTTCGGCGACCGCTGGGTGAGGATCACCCGCAGCGCACCGTCGTCATCCGGGTAGAGGCAGGCTAGGACCGCCGACCGCCCCGACGTCTCGACCGCCGCCCGGTTCTTGGGCGCGCCGCGCTGTTCGAAGTGCGCAACGACCTTGTCGATGTCTATCTGTCGTTCGTCAGCGCCAAGGGGTGACCATGGCGCTGGGCCGCCGAGCCTCCAGCCGTCCGGCCGGGGAATGTGCTGGGGGCCACCTCGAACGTTCAGTTTTTGCTCTCGCTGGGAGCGCCTTGCGCCACCAGGCCCTCAAGAATGTCTCGAAGGCCGCCCGTCTTGAGGTTCGACATCACCCGGCCGGGTGGCGTCTCGCCGGTCTCCCACTCCATCCATTGGCTGAGGAGTTTTGCCGCATCTGGTGCAGGTCGGTCGTCCATGGCCCTGATCCTACCGCCGGTCAGCCCTGCCAGAAGTAGTGGACGGCAACGCAAATCCTCAGAATCTCGAAGATCTGCCGTTAGGAACATCATGCGTCCGGTTACTTCTCCTCTATCGAGTGTTTTTCGGCCCGTCGCGCTCGCGACGCTGGTAGTCAGCCTGCTGCTGTCGTTCTCGGCGTTCGCCAGCCCCGCGTCAGCGCAAGATCACGAAGGTGCCATCGTCCCTGGCAACCCGCGCAACGACACCCCAGAGGTGCTCGATGGCATCGTCTGGGACACCGAGCAGTGGAACAACATGATCGTCGTCGTTGGCGAGTTCGACCTGGTCGAAGACACCGATGGCACCGTGTACAGCCAGCCGAACCTCATGGCGTACGACATCAACACCGGCGCCATGATCACCTCGTTCAACCCGCAGATCAACGGTTCGTTGCGTGAGGTCGAGGTCGCCGAAGATGGCCAGTCGATCTTTGCAGCTGGCGCCTTCAACACCGTCGACGGACTTACCCGCAAGCGCATCGTCAAGCTCGACGCTGCGGGCGAAGTCGTCACGGCATTTAACGCCAACATTTCAGCAGAGGTCAACGGTCTCGCCGTGGCGAACGGCAAGGTGTATGTAGGCGGCTCGTTCCTGAAAGTGGAGAACCAGCTTCGCTCGAAAATCGGCGCCGTCGATGCCGTCACCGGCGACATCGACCCCCTGTTCGACCTGCCGATCACCGGCGGTATCGGCAAGAACGGAAACTTCTCCGTGAAGGCCATCGACATCACCCCTGATGGCAACACGCTGATGGCAGCTCACACCGGCACCTTCGTCGACGGTGTCGAACGCGCCGGCGTGGTTCTCATCGACATCAGCGGCCCGGCCGCCTCGGTGCTCCCCTGGCAGACCGATCTCTACCACGACTGGTATCACCGTTGCGCCGGTGGATACCTCTCGCTGCGCGATGCCGAGATCTCGCCTGATGGCAGCTACTTCGTGGTGGTCGGCAAAGGCCACGACCGGCCACCCGTGTGCGATACCGCCATT
>CAZGVQ010000122.1:0-8786 GCA_964529355.1 uncultured Acidimicrobiales bacterium | reverse complement strand
GTTTATGCTCGGGGACTTCGGGTTGGCCCGGGCAATCGACGACACGGCGGTGACGATGATTTCCGGCTCGCCCGGCTATGTGGCACCCGAGCAGGCAGCCGGGCTCGATCAACTCGACGAGCGGGCCGACCTGTATCCGCTGGGCCTCATCATCACCGAACTGTTGAGTGGATCCCCGCCGTTCGTGTCTACGAGTATGAAGGCCGCTGCTTCTCAGGGGCAGATATCGGTGCGCGAACACATCGAGGGCGAGGGCGGAAGCATTCCCCAGTGGCTTGAGCCTTTGTTGGACTCGCTCCTGCACCCTCAGCCGGCGGGTCGACCAGAATCGGCATCCGAAGTGGCTGAGTTTCTTGACGCTCGCTTGCAGGGCCAGGCTGCAGTCGCGCCGCGGCGCTCGGGTGCACCGGTAGGTACGGAAGATTCGCCGCGGCGTAAGAGCAAAGCCGTGCCCGCGGTGGTCGCAGTGCTCGCGACCGCAGGCGCCGGCATCTGGTGGGGTCTGGCGCAGGACGATGAGCCGACGAACTCTGCGGCACCGGCACCAACCACTCAAGTCACTGAGAACTCCGCAGCAGACTCGTCATCGTCCACCATCTCGGTTCCGTCAGCCTTGGCAGATTCGATACCGCTCCCACCGAACGCCAGAGTCGACCAGTTCGCGTCGGAGGGAGGCATCCTCGTCGTCGCCAATGTTGCTCTTTCGGTGGAGGAGGTTGCTGCCTTCTATCGCGATGATCCGACTGGTGACTGGGAGGTCCTCGCGGTCGCCGAGGCCGAGGACGGCGCATCGGTCGAGTTGTCGAACACCGGGGCGGGTGTGGACGCCATCATGAGTCTGTCGCCCACGGCACTCAGCACCGATGCTTCCATCACGCGGATCGAGACGCGCTTCTCGGGTAGCTGATCTTGGGTTAGAGGCGGCCTGCAGCCTTGGCAGCTTCTTCGGCCTTGGTGAGCTGGCCTTCGACGATTGCGAGTCCGGCATCCCAGAAGCCGGGGTCGGCCAGGTCGCAGTCGACGATCTTGCCCAGTTCTTCGGGGCTGCGGGAGCCGCCGGCTCGGAGCATGTCGAGGTAGGCGGGTACAAAGGCATCGCCTTCGGACTCGTAGCGGGCGTAGACCGACAGGGCCAGGAGCTGACCGTACGCGTAGGCGTACACGTACCCGGGGGTTCCCATGAAGTGCGGGATGTAGCTCCACCAGGTCTTGTAGCCCTCGGTGATCTCGACCGAGTCACCCATCATGTCGTTCTGGCTCTCGTACCAGAGCTCGCCAAAGCGCTCGACCGACAGCTCGCCCACGTCGCGGCGTTCGGTATGCACCGCGTGCTCAAACCGGTTCATGGCGATCTGGCGGAACACGGTGGCGATGGAGTCTTCGAGGGTGGACGACAGCAGCGAGAAGCGCTCGCCCGGATCGTCGATCATCTCGAGCAGGCGGTTGTTGGTGACGGTCTCGCCGAACACCGATGCGGTCTCGGCCAGAGTGAGCGGAGTCGACTGATGGAACAAGCCCTGCTCGCGGGCCAGGTAGGCGTGCACGCCGTGACCCAGCTCGTGGGCCAGGGTCAACACATCTCGGTTTCGCCCGGTCCAGTTGAGCAGCACGTAGGGGTGGTGCGACGGAACCGTGTACGCACAGAAGGCACCGGGCCGTTTACCCGGCCGCATGGGCGCATCGATCCAGCCGTCGTCGATGAACTGGCCGACCACTCCGGCCAACTCGTCGGAGAACGAGGCGTACGCATCGCGCACGGTTGTGGTGGCTTGTGCCCAGCCGATCTCTTCGTCGCTCTCGGCCACCGAAGCCATGCGGTCATAGTCGGCCAACTTGTCGACACCCAACACCTTGGCCTTCAGGCCATACCAACGCTGCGGAATGTCGTAGCGACCAACCACGGCCTGCACGAGCGCCTCGACCGACGCGTCGCTGGCCTCGTTGCTGAGATTGCGCGATGACACCCACGTATCGAAGTTGCGCAGCCGGTCGTCGACACTCTTGTCGAGCAGCAGCGTGTTGAATACGAATGCTCTGGTACGAAGCCCGGGAGCGAGCGCGCTGGTAACCGCTTCGGCGGCCCCCTGGCGTACCGCGCGATCGGGGTGGCCGAGGTTCGACAGTCCCGACTCGAGCGGCACCATCTCGCCATCGATGTCGACCTCGATGGCCGACGTAAGTTCGCTGAACAACCGCACCCAGGCCGACGCGCCGGTGACCGACGTTTCGGTGAGCACGGTCTCTTCGGCTTCGCTGAGCAGGTGAGGTCGGTTGCGGCGCATGTTCTCGAGGTGATGTCGAGCAAAGGTCAACCGGTCGTCGGCGAGCACGGCATCGGCATGGGCATCCTCGGCCGCCGCCCACTCGAGATCGATGAAGATCATCTTGGTTGCGGTGCCGGTGGAACGCTCCTGCATGGCCACCATGGCCGCGCCGCGTTCGGGATCGCCGGTGTTCTCGCTGAATCGAAGCATCACGTAGTGCCCGGCGCGACTCGACAGCTCGCCGATCTCCGCGACGGTGTGCATCAGGTCGGCCAACTCGCCAGCGTCGAGTGTGGCAACCCGACCCCGATAGCTCTCGAGGCCGTCGGCAAGCGCATCGGCCTGATCGAGCAGATCGTCGGGCGACGCCCCGTCAGTGAGAAGCGTGTCGATGTTCCAGGCGACGTCGGAAGCAGCCAGATCGGCGGCGAGCGCGGCGGGATCAGAAGAAGGTGATGCGGTATCCGTCATGTAGCAAGCATGCCACCGGCGAGTAGATTTTGTGCGTGCCTCCCGAGACATCTTCTCTCACGTTTCTTACGTGGAATCTGGCGATGCTCGAGCGCTCAGCGCAGGCACCACAACACTGGCGCCAGGAGTTCACCGAAGCAGCCGTGCGCGACTTTGTGCTGAAGACCTCGCCCGATGTGGTGCTGTTTCAGGAGCTGCCGCGGATGGTGCCGTTCGTCGAGACCCACGGAATGATCAAGGCCAATCCCGAGACTCACAGCGGCAACCTTGCCGTGTTGGTGAAGAACGAACTCCTTGCCACTGAGCCATCGCATGTGACGATCAAGGGGTGCGCAGTCCTCGTGACATTCGGCGACCTCACCATTGCCAACGTGCATCTCGAGCCCGGCCCAGCCGGAACCGGCAAACGGCTCGAGCAGTTCGCAGAGATCGTCGAAGCCAGCCCCACCCCCAACATCGTGATCGCCGGAGATACCAACACCCGGGTCGACGAGGAGGAACCGTTGGCCGAGGCTGGACTTCTCGGCGAGCGGCCACCACAGCCCACCTGGAACGGTAAGAAGAATCGGTTCCGTCACGGTGCGGAGTTCAGCGCGTATTTCACCCGGTGGTTCGCGACCGAATCGGTTGCGGTGAGCGACGTGAAGGTCTGGACCGACCCCATCGATTCCGAGTCCGAAGAGTTCTACCTCAGCGATCACTTTGCCTTGTCGGCCACGGTGAGCCTCGCTGATGGCTGAGCTCCGTGACGACGGCGTCGACTCTCCGGACCCCGATCGGTTTTCGCCAGACGAACCCGGCTACCAGGACTGCATGGCTGCCCATCGCGCGGCGGTGGAAGCGGGGCACCAGGGCTACCTCGACCCACTCACCGGACTCTTTGTGATGACCGCCAGTCATCTGGCCGAACGACCGTGCTGTGAGAACAACTGCCGCCACTGTCCCTGGGTGGGCGGGACAAACTAAAACTGGTCCATGTCAATCGTACGAATCAACGCACTCGAAATTCCACCACAGGCGGGCGACGAAATCGTCAAGCGATTCACCGCCCGCATGAACAGCCTGGCCGACGTCGCCGGGTTCGAGGGGTTCGAACTCCTTCGCCCGACCGGCGATGCCGAGACCCGGTGGTTCGTGTACACCCGCTGGACCGACGAGGACGCCTACGCCGCCTGGCGCGATGGCGATGGAGCACGCAACGCTCACGCGCAACAGCCGGGTGAATCCGATGGCAGCGATGCTCCACCAGCGCAGCCTCCGGTAAGCATGGGGGCAACCCTTCTGGAGTTTGCGGTCGAGGTTGAAGCCGGACCATCCGGCGTCTAGCCACGGCGCCTCGGCTTTCACATTTTCTCGGCGAATCGCTTGACTCTGACGTAGCGGAAGGTGTCAGAAATGGTTAGGCCATGTTGGGAATAGGTCAGTTCGCACAACTCGCCAAAGTGTCGGTTCGCACACTGCGCTACTACGGAGATCACGGTCTCCTGATGCCAGCGCATGTCGATCCGGACTCTGGTTACCGCTCCTACGATGCTTCACAGCTCGCCGACCTCAACCGCATACTGGTGATGAAGGACCTTGGCCTGAGCCTCGACGAGATTCACTCGTTCGTCGCTCATGACATCTCGGTCGCCGAACTCATCAGTCTTGCGAAAGAGCGTCAGGTAGAAGCCCAAGAGCAGATCGAATTGGAGCAGCAACGCCTGCACCGCGTGGCGATTCGTATCGACTATCTCTCGAAACTCGAGGAGAACACCATGACCATCACCTCATCTGCCATCGTCATCAAAGAACTCGACCCGATGCGTCTGGCCACCGCCAGCGAAGTCGTGTCGGGTTTCGACGCCAACCTTGCCGATGTGTTCGGTCGGCTCTACCCGCTTATCTTCAGCGAGCTCGCTCGCCTTGGTGTCCACACCGCGCTGCCGACCGTCGCGTTGTACGAAGAGCACCCCGATGGCATCGAGGTCATCGCAGCAGCGCAGATTCCGGCCGACAGTGAGTTCACCTCAGAACTGCTCGAACGCCGCGACCTCCCGAAGGTCGAGCGGGCCGCGACGTTCGTGCACACCGGCGACATGATCACCGTGGGCGCCAGCCACGAGGCATTGCTCGAGTGGGTCGTGGCCGCCGACGAAGCGCCGCTTGGGTATACCCGCGAGGTCTACCTGGAGTGCGATGGACCCCAGGAGACCTGGGTTACCGAACTTCAGGTGGTGCTGGCCGAAGGGTCCTAACATCCGCCGTCGGCGAAAGGATTGTCGTCGCTGACGATGTTGTTCTGCAGGTCGAACACCACCGACATGGTGTGGCCGACCGAGCAGTATCCGCCGAACTCATCGCGTAGCCCGGTTACCAGGTAGAAGCTGAGGATGTTGCTCGCGTCGAACATGGCCGTCCAGGCTTCGGCGCCGTCAGCGTGGTTCTGATCGAACCATGCGGTGTTGCCTGAACCGCCCGCCAATCCGGCCCGAAGAATGTTGAGGTCGGCGTTGGTGGGTTGGTCGGGGAGCGCGTTGGCGCAGCCGACCTCCCAATAGAACAGGAAGGCGTCGGGGTCGACGTCGTGCAGCATTGCGTCGGCGATCGCCTCGGCGTAGTCGCACCCCGTTCCATAGGTGTTGTCGAAGTAGAGCTGCGCCTTGGCGAATGCGCCGCCCGGAGCATGAAGCGCCAGCGTGCCCTCGTAGACGTGAGCCAACTCGTGAATGATCACGCTCTCGTCGGTGAGCGATGCGCGGTCCATGGTGAAGGTGACCGCTTCGCAGGTCGGGAGCTCCTGGGTGGAGAAGGAACAACCGGTCTCGACGGTTCCGGCCGTGCTTCCGGGGAGGTCCGCGATGACGACTTCACCTTGGGCGCTGATGTGGTCCCAGGCCTGAAGCAGCCACGGGTGGCTTGGGCCGTGGTCGTCGAGGATGTTGGTGATCGACGTCGTCAGAATCGTCATTTCGGGGTCGGGGTCGGGGTCAAACGGAGGCTCCGGCTCCGGCTCGGGCTCAGGAGATGGGTTCTGAGGTTCACACTTCAGCTGCTCTTCGGCCACACAGGTATCTGAGCCCCGGCCGCCATTGGCCCGATCGTCGCCGGTGCCGCCGTCGAGGAAGTCGGCACCGTTCTTTCCACGGAGCACGTCGTTGCCTGCTCCGCCGAGCACCTGATCGTTGCCACCTTGGCCGTTCGCGACATCGTCCCCGGGTCCCCCGTCGACCGAGTCGGTTCCGGGCCCGGCCCGGAGGTCATCGTTGCCGTCGCCGCCAGAGAGCTGGTCACTCCCCGGTTGGCCCTTGAGAAGGTCGTCGCCGTCGCCGCCCTGAAGCACGTCGTCGCCAGCACCGCCGCGGAGTCGATCCTTCCCCGAGCCGCCGAGAAGCGTGTCGTCGCCCTTGCCTCCTGCCACGCGGTCATCGCCACCTCCTGCGATAACGATGTCATCGCCAGCCAGGGCACTGATGCGGTTGTTGCCCGGGCCAGCGCAGATGTAGTCGTTTCCTGACGTGCCGCGGATAATCGCGGCGTCGGATTCGATCACGACGAAGCCCGCGGGAGCGTTGCCACAAGACGTCGCTTGCGCTGCAGCAGGCGCGGCGGTCGCGGCGGCGATCGCAGTGGCGACAGCGACGAGAAGTGCGGCGACCGAAACGACACCGATCGAGGTCGTTTGGCTGGTGGGAAAGAGGTGGTTCTTTTGGCCCATAGGAGTGCTTATCGGCGCGGTCGCCCGGGAACTTGAAATCTTCCCGGCTCAATTTGAAGGACCGAGCAAAGACCGAGCAAAGACCGAGCAAAGACCGAGCAAGAGATGTCAAAGAGTAGGTGGGGTGTCGAATTGTTGGGTACGTTGCGCTGATGAGCGATGATCACGAAGCTGTCGGATCCAGCCAGAAAGTCGAGCAGGTCTGGGAGACCCCGGCTCCCGACGAGATCGTCGAACTGACCAAGGCCCATGTGCAGGCCATGGAGACGATGACCGACGACATCGTGTGGGTGCAGGCCGGGATGCATCACATCCTGTTGCATACGGTCGGGCGGAAGTCGGGCAAGGTCCACAAGGTGGCGCTTCCCACATGGGTCGATCCCGATGGCCACCGGGTCGTCGTGGCATCGTTCGCTGGCGCCAAGAATCATCCCTCCTGGTTTCTCAACCTGCGCGACCGCAGCGAGCCGAACCTTCACATCCGCGTCCAGACCGGCGAGTTCTACTCCAACGCCGAGATCCTCGAGGGTGACGACCGGCAACGCACCTGGGACGGGCTGGTCGCGGATCGAGCCTGGTACACCGACTATCAGGCGAAGACCGATCGTCAGATTCCCCTGGTGCGGTTTCCCGAAACCGAGTGGATCACCTAGGGCTGACAGCCGGCCCAGTCGACGTAGGGGAGTAGGCCATTGCGGGCCTCGAGCACCACGTCGCCAACGATGTCCATCACTATTCGGTAGTCGGCGTCGGCGACGTCGTTGGGCACGTAAGCCAGGAGTTCGCCGACACCTTGGATGTTCTCGCCGTAGGTGGCGTGCACCTCGGAGCTGGGAGAACCAATGCCGATGCCCGAGCGAGTGGTGTTGCCCGACACCATGTCGATCCGCACGATGGTCCGGCTCGAGAAGTCGCCGGTGCCCAGGATCATGAGTACCGGGCTCAGGGAGTCGCCCCCGATGCGGGTTTGCACGCACTCGGCGTCGATGTTTGAGGGTTCGATGATGGTTCCGCCGATGGCGGCCTCGGCCTCGGTGACCGACATGCCCAGGTCGATGGCTCCCATTCCTCGAAGGGTCATTGCTTCGTTCCCAAGCGGACTTTCGGGTGTGGCAAAGCCGCTCACGTCGATGGTCGAGGGGTCATCGGTTGTTGCGGTGGGCAGGCTGGCATCGGTGCCACCTGTGATCTCGACGGCTTCGTTCGTCTCGTCTGTGCTGGTGGACCCGCCCTGGTCGAAGTCGGCGGATCCGCTCGACACGTCGGCCTCGATGCCGTCGCTCGCTCCGTCGGCGCTCGTTGCCACCGTGGTCGCTACCGGGTCGTCGCCCGCGCTGACGATCTGGACAAGGACGAATGCCGCCAAGAGTGAAAGCACCACGGCCACGCCGGCGAGGATGATTGCCCGTTGCCGATTTTGGCGCTCGGCTTCGTCGATGGCCGTGGTGACGGACTCGGACGCGAGGGCATTGGGGAGGGGCCCTCGGTTATGGGAATCGATCTCCCGCTCGTCCATCATGCCTAGCAAGATATGCCGAAAATCGACGCTTGTGGTCCAGATTCACAATCGAGTTCAGATTCTTCGTAAATCTGGTGATATTTCGCTACTGGTCAGCCGGGCTGCAGGGGTCGATTGTCTTGCTCTCGAGGACTCGAACGACCGACTCATCAGCCGACGCCGAAGTGATTTCTCCCGAGTCGATCGCGGCGACCAACGCGGCGTGAGTGGCCGCAACATCGGAGACGGCGCCCACCATCACGATGTCGGCACCCGCTTGTATCGCGAGCACCGCAGCCTCCGGGGTGGTCCACGCCTGGCGGATCGCCCCCATGTTGAGCGCATCGGTCATCACCAGACCATCGAACCCCAACTCGCCGCGCAGAAGGCCATCGATGGCCTCGGGCGAGAGGGTGGCCGGACGGCCATTGGTGAGCCCGGGGACATCGAGGTGGCCGACCATCAACGCGACACCCGGGGTAGCGATGGCATCGCGAAACGGAAGAAGGTCGGCCACGCGAATCTCTGAGATGTCAGGAGTGATCGGCAAGCTCAGGTGCGAGTCGGCGCTGGCTCGACCGTGTCCCGGGAAGTGCTTCACCACCGGCGTGACGCCGGACTCGCTCAGCCCGGATGCAAACGCAAGGCCGAACTGGCTCACCACAGCCGGGTCGCTCGAGTACGACCTGGTGCCGATTCCCGGTCCGCCCCCGACGTCGAGCACCGGTGCAAGGTCCATGGTGATCCCCAGCGCAGCCAGCGCGCCGCCGTGGTCGACACCGTGTTGGGCCGCGACGGTCGGGTCGCCCGAGTCGGCAACCGATCGTGCCGAAGGAAGCGCACCGACCAACTGCAC
>CAZGVQ010000121.1:0-8805 GCA_964529355.1 uncultured Acidimicrobiales bacterium | reverse complement strand
GGTCTGCACCATCGGCAAAACGGGCTGGTTGCTCGACGATGGAACTATGCAGATATCAACTCGATCTCGTGTCACAACTATCTCCCTTCAGCTGCTTGTCGTCGCGCTGCTGGCGGCGCTCTTTGCGCTCGCATCACCGCAACCAGCAGCTTCGCAGCCATCGGCAGCGTCGCCCGCACAGGCACCCGCCGCACAGATTGCGCAGGTCGCACCGGTGCTCACCGAGACCGATCGGGACGAGCAGCCGCGCAATGTGACCGCGTTGGCGCCCGCCCGGCTCCTCGACACACGCAGCGATGGCGACGGGACGGTGGACGGTCGATTCGAGGCCGCCGGGGTGCTCAAGAAGAAGGGCACGCTGAAGCTCGAGGTGGTCGGACGCGGCGGCGTCGCCGACGATGCCGCAGCGGTGGTTCTCACCGTCACGGCGCTGAAGCCTGTGGCCCGCGGGTCGATCACCGTGTTCCCTTGTGGGGAGCGCCGACCCCGTGCCTTCAACGTCAACTATCGGCGCAACGACATCACGAGTGTCACGGTGCTCGCGAAGGTTGGCAGTGGGGGTGAGGTGTGCATCTTTTCCACCAAGAAGACCGACGTGGCGGTCGATGTGAACGGCTACGTTTCCGACGAGGCCGACACCGTGGCGGTTACTCCGGCCCGGCTCGCCGATACCCGCACCGGACGAAGCCGCAACACGATCGACGGGCAGCACCAACGCACCGGTCAGGTTCAGAAGAAGGGCGTGCTGGAGATCCAGGTCGCCGGTCGAGGTGGGGTTCCTTCCGATGCCGTCGCGGCGATACTCAACGTGACTGCCATCAAGCCCGCGGGCAACGGTTCGTTCACGGTCTATGCGTGCGAAGACGGACGTCCCGGATCGGCCAACGTGAATTACCAGAAGAAGAACATCGTCAGTAACGCGGTGCTTTCGAATCTCGGCAGCGATGGCCAAGTCTGCATCTTCACCAGCAAGGCCGCGAACGTGGTCGTCGATGTCAACGGGTACGTGCTGGCGGGGCCATCGTCGAACCCGTTGGCTCCCGCGCGCCTGGTGGACACGCGTTCGGGTCGCAATCGCAAGACCGTGGACGGGCAGTACAAGAGCATCGGGAAGCTGAGCGCCGGTTCAACCCTCGAGGTCCTGGTCGCCGGTCGTGGCGGCGTGCCCGAGACCGGTGTAGGCGCCGTGATGCTCAACGTCGCGGCGGCCAAGGCCTCGGCTCGCGGCGCGGTCACGGTGTTCCCGTGCGGCGTTGACCGACCGACGGGAGCCAACGTCAACCACCGCAGGAACAAGAGCATCAGTCAGGGAGTGCTTGCTCGCATTGGTGATGGCGGAAGTGTGTGCTTTCACGCTTCGGTCGACACCGAGCTGATCATCGATGTGAACGCGTGGTTCGACCTGCCACCCAACCAGCCGGAGTCCGACGTGGTGGTGCTCGACGAGGAACCCTTTGAGATCGAGACCATCTCCGGCGGCGACGGCCCCGGTGGCGACGGCGCAGTCGGCGGTGTCTTCTCTGAAGACGTGGTCGATCCGGAGATTGTCCGGGTTACCACCGCTGAACCGACCCTGGTCGAGGGCGACACTGTTGTTCTTGAAAAGCCGTCCGGTGAGCCGTACTACGGCGAGGTCATTTCGGCAGAGGGTTCGTCGGTGGTTGCCGAAGAGGTATCGCTCGCCGAGGTGTTGCCCACGCTCGACCTGTCGCTCGAGAGCGACATGGACGGCAACCTGGTCGAGATCATCGGTGCAGGTGCGGTGAGCAGCTTCTCCGTCGAAGACCGCGTGCAGGCCGAAAACGAAGGGAAGGAGACGGCCTTCGAGTGCACCACGACTGCTGACGTCGACTTCACGGCTGCGGCAACCGTCGACGTTTCGCGCTTTGTCTTCGACGTGTCGTTCAACATCTTCGACGGTTTGACCGATGCTCGGATCGGGTTCAACCCGACGCTTGCGGCGCAGGTGACAGCAAGTGCCAGCGCAAAGGCCAGCTGCTCGGTGTATCGACCGCTGTTTACCAAGAAGTTGCCGACCATCAAGTTTCTCGTCGGACCCATTCCGATTTGGATCACCCACGAAGTTGAGGTGGGAATCGGCGCCGAGGTGGCCGCGGAGGCTTCTGGCTCCATCACTCTGCTCGGTGAGGCGTCGGCGTTCGCCGGCATCGTCTTCGAAGACGGACAGTGGGATCGACGGACCGAGCTCACCACCAACTTCAGCCAGGAGGTGACCGATGATGTGGTGATCTCGGCCACCATCTCGGCACCGGTCATCACCTACAAGGCTCGGGCCTACGGCATCGCCGGTTTCGATGCGGCCCTTGCAGCGAACCTGCGACTCACTTATCGCCCCTTCGCCAAAAAGGTGCTTTCGCTCACCACCTTTGTCGATCTGCAGGTCTCCCTCGTCGTGGAGCTCGACCTGGTGGTCGCCGAGCTGCATTGGGAGCACAACTTCCCCCAAATCATGGTGTGGGGCCCGCTCGAGCTCTGGTCGTACGCCCAGTCCGCGACCAATTGCGCAGTATCGACCGTTCCCGAGGCGCAATGTGAAGCGCTCGAACAGCTTTGGGATGAGGCCGGCGGCAGAGAGTGGACCGACGCGGACACGTGGGTCTCCGACAACGATCCCTGCGGCTGGGAAGGCGTCACGTGCGCCGGATCCGATGTGGTCGAGTTGGATCTCCACAACAAGGGCGTGAATGGCCCGATACCAACCGCGATCGGCGGCCTCACCAGGCTCGAACGTCTGGATCTTGGAAAGTACCCAGGGCCCGAGGCCGGGGTCGAGTCGGTCCCACTCACGATCGGCCAGCTCACGAATCTGACCGAGCTGCGTATGGAGAACGCAGACCTTCAGGCCCTGCCTCCCGAGATCGGGGAGTTGTCGAATCTGACCTATCTCGACGTGAGCGGAAATGGGTTAACTTCGCTCCCCGAGACGATCGGCGGAATGGCGCAGCTGAACAGGCTGATCCTCGATCGCAACCCGCTGGTGTCATTGCCCCGGGAGATCGGCGAACTTTCGAACCTTTCATGGCTCAAGGTCAACGATGCTCGGCTGCGAAACCTGCCGGCCGAGGTAAGCGAGCTGACCGAACTGACGAGCCTCGACGTTGGCAAGAACGCGATCTCTGAGCTCCCCTATCTCGGAAACGCCACCAACATGTTTGACCTGGTCGTGAGCGACACCGAAATCACGGAGCTGCCCGGAGGGTTTGAGAACCACAGGTCCTTCTTCGCCCTGGAGGCCAACAACACCCCGCTTCGGTCACTGCCCGTTGGGCTTGGCGCATCGACGGATCTGTTCCAGCTCATGCTCCTCTCAACCGCAATCGATACCGACATCACCGAGACATTGCGGCGAATGCAGCAGTCGGCCGAGCCGGGTTTGCAGATCTTCTTCACATCAAGCGGCTGTCCGGTCGTTACCGACCCGGCGGTCCGGAGTTGGTTGGACGGTCAGATCTTTCCCAATTTCGAAGGGCCGGGCCAGACCCACGTTCACTGGGACGCCAACTGCTGAGATGACGAACTTGCACCCGGAGCAGCCGCGCTAGCTGCTCCGGGTTCAGCTCTGAGGGTCGGCTTCGGTGATGGCCAACAGCGCGGCGTTGACGACGTCGCCGGCCGAGATGCCCGTGGCCTCATGCAGGTCGGCGATGGTGCCCGACTCGCCGAATCGGTCGACGCCCAGGGCATATTGGCGTGCCCCGATGGCCGAGCCGATCCAGCTGAGGCTGTGGCTCGCTGCATCGTGCACGCTTACCACGGGTTGCCGGCGTTGGTCGACGGGAATGAGCCGGTGGAGATGACTGGGCGCCCGGACCCCCTGGGTTGGGTGAGCGCTGGAGGGTGATGGGTTCGCGGTGTAGCTGGCCCGCCAGCTGGCGAAGACCCGGTCGGGGCTGGTGAGGTGGATGATGGTGGCGTCCACACCTTCGGTGTCGAGCTCATCGGCCGCGGCGAGGGCCTCGACCGCCATGACACCGGTGGTCACGATGGTCACCGCAGGCCGACCGTCGGAGGCTCCCTCGCGGAGTCGGTACCCGCCCGCGAGTACGTGCGACCGAAGCTGTTGCTCGCCAAGTCGCTCAAGGGCCTCGGCAAACGGCGTCTGGTCGAGCGGTCGGGTCGAGAGACGAAGGTAGGTGCTGGTGCCCCACGGTTTGGCCAACTGCTCGACGGCGTCGCACAACAGCCAGTCGACCTCGGTGGCATACGCTGGCTCGGCGTAGTGCAGGTTGGGAAGCTCTGCCCCGACCGACGCGGTGATGGTGGACTGATGGGCACCGCCCTCGGGAGCCAGGGTTACGCCGGCCGGGGTACCGGCAAAGATGAATTTCGCATCGTTGTAGACGCCGTAGATCAGCGCATCGAGCCCGCGCAGCACGAAGGGGTCATAGACCGTGCCGATGGGTATCAAATGCTCGCCATGGTGTTCGTGGCTCAGGCCCAGTTGGCCCAGCAGCATGAACAGGTTCATCTCGCTGATGCCCAACTCGATATGTTGACCGGTTGGCGCCGGTGCCCACTTCAGGAGTTGTTCGTCGCCGCCGTGCGGGTCGACCTCGGTTGCGGCGTACACGCCCTTCTTGTTGATCCAGCCGCCAAGGTTGGTGGAGATCGAAACGTCGGGTGCGGTGGTGATGATGCGGTCGCCCAGCTCGGGCATGTCGGCGAAGCTGGCCAGGGTGCGGCCAAAGGCCTCCTGGGTCGAGACTGCGCCCCGAACAACGGGTGGCCGAGCGGCCTCAGGAATGGGCAGCTTGGGGCGGGGCGCCGGCTTCTGGTTGTTCACGTCGCTACCTACCGCAGCGCAGATCTGCCCGGCAGGGGAGTGGGGCTCGAACCGGTCCCATTCGGTGTCGGTGGTCAGGCCCACCTTGCTGCGCAGATCATCGACTTGGTCTGACGAAAGTAACGCCGCGTGGTTCATGGGGTCGCCGGCGATGGGAAGTCCCCAGCCTTTGATGGTGTAGGCAAAAACCACCGATGGCTGGTCGGCGTGAGCATCGCATTCGGCGTAGGTGTCGAGCAGAAGACCGAGATCGTGGCCGCCCAGGTCGGTTACCAACTCCTTCAATGCCGCGTCGTCGTAGTTCGAGGCGAATCGCTTTACCGCCTTGTCGGCTCCGGTGATGAGTTTGGTGCGAGCATCGGCGGGGCTGAGGGCGAAGAGTTGCTGGTATGCCTGGTTGGGCAGCTCGTCGATCCGGGCCTGAAGCGCATCGCCGTCGGTCTCGAGAAACGCCTTCTGCAGACGTCCGCCGTACTTGGCCTCGGCCACATGCCAGCCGGCGTCGGCAAAGAACGATTTGAGCCGTTCGGCTGCAATGTCGGGGATGACCCGGTCGAGGCTTTGCCGGTTGAGGTCGATGACCATGGTGAAGTTGCCGAGGCCGTTGGTGGCGGGGTCGGCGATGGCTTCCCACACGTTGCCCTCGTCGAGTTCGGCATCGCCCACGAGCGCGAAGAACCGAGCGTGCTCGCGGTCGCCGAAGTGCGAGTCGACGTAGCGGCGGGTGAGCGCCGAGAACAGCGGGGAAACCGCGCCCAGTCCAACCGAGCCAGTGGAGAAGTCGGCAACGTCAGGGTCTTTGGTGCGTGAGGGGTATGCCTGCAAGCCGCCGAATTCGCGGAGCGTGGTGAGGTAGGAGCGATCGAGCTCTCCCGTGAGGTACTTGATGGCGTGGTACACCGGCGACGCATGGGGCTTCACCGACGCCTTGTCTTCGCCGCCCAGGTGCCCAAACCAAAGCGCGGTCATCAGCGACACCATCGATGCACACGATGCCTGGTGCCCGCCAACCTTCACGTCGCCACCCCGTTGATTGGCCACATCGATCATGCGGGTCGCCAACCACAACAACCGCTGCTCGATCTGACGCAGTGCTTCGAGGTCCGGGGCTTCGAGATCAGGTGTATCAGCCATTGTCATTCTCGCGTTCAGTCAGATACCGGCCGAGCGATTCGGATGCTGCGTCGAGATGCTCGTTGAGGAGTCGGATTGCCGTGCGGCGGTCGCCTGAGCGGCATGCTTCCAGCATGGCATGGTGCTCATCTTGGTTGGGCGTCGCACCGTCGAGGCTCTCGATGTAGAGCAGAATATACGGCCGTCGGCGACCCTCGACCAAACCATCGAACAGGTCACCCGTATCGCTACGAACACCGCCGGGAAGATCGGCCTCGATCGCCCGCTTCGCGACGACGAGATCACCGTTGTTCCGGCGTACGCAGGTTTTCCCGGCCTAGGGTCGCCCGAGCGCGAACTCTCGCACTAGAGCCTTAGCTCTGGGTGACCTCGACGACCACCTGGTCTGTTGAGGTGCCGTCTTCGCCGGTCACGGTCAACTCGATGGTCCATGTGCCGACGTCGTCGATGGTCATGGCCGACTCAAGAACGAAGCTGCAGTCGGCCAGCGACTCGCGCAACGCCTTGCCTACCTCTTCTTGATTGGCTTCGGGTGCGCCGACGATGACCCACTCGAAGTTACTCATGACTCCTTCGGAGCCGCAGGCATCGAACTCTGGGGCCGTACCGACCGCCACGGAGAAGTCTTCGCCCGCGTTCGCAGAGATGCCCGAAACGCCACTGCTGCCAGAACTACCGCCACAGGCGGCTAGAGCCAACGCACCAACAAAAACCAAAGCTGCGAACTTCATCGTTTTTCCCCCTGTGAGATCCGCCGAAGCGGTCGGCCGAAATGACGCTCTCACCATTGTGACAGATGTTCAGACCTTAGTGCGAGGCAATCTTTTTTCGCCTAGCGGGAACCTCCTGACCTGGCGTATGACCTTCTGGAATTGGGAGATCAAGGCGGTATAGCATCGAAAAAACCTCGAGTCGGGCAGGCAGCGAGGCGAAAAGGTGTGTGCCCAGTCACCAACCCGTATTGCGCCCGACCTAGGGGGTTTCCTATGCGCTTCGGCTATTTCCTCAACCAGAACAACCTGGGCCTCGAGAAGTCCTTCACTCAGTTGATCGAGGAATCGCGAGAAATCGCCCGGTATTGCGACACCAACGGCTGGCACTCGATATGGACAACCGAGCACCACTTCGGTCACGAAGGGCTCGAAGTTTGCCCAAATCCCATCCTGATGAGCGCCGACCTCGCCGCCCACACCAAGCAGATCCGCATCGGCCAGGCAGCCAACATCATCACGTTCCGACACCCGATCCAGATCGCTGAAGATATCGCCATGCTCGATCACCTCTCCGGTGGCCGGGTCGAGGTCGGCGTGGGCCGAGGGGTGTATCCGCGCGAAGCGTTGAACATGAATCCGGTGGCCGATGTTCGTGACTCCAAGGTCAATCGGGCGCTGTTCGATGAAACGCTCGAGATCATTCGCACGGCCTGGACCAACGAGTTCTTCTCCTATGACGGCGAGTTCTATACCTTTCCGCAACCGGGCGTGACCTTCGATCACGAGATGAGCCCGCCGCTCGCGCAGAACACCGACCCCGAAACCGGCCATATCACCGCGCTCTCGCTGGTTCCCCGGCCATTGCAGACTCCTCACCCGCCGCTGTGGCGCGTGGTCGACACCGATCCTTCGATTCGCGGCGCCGGCGAGGCGGGCATCAACGTGATGTTCTGGATACCACCCACCGACGCGCTGATTCCCCGTTTCGAGCTGTACCGCGATGCCCTGTCGGAGCGGCGGGGGAGCGAGGCAGCGATGGGCGAGGGTGTGGCGGTCCTCCGTGACCTGTTTGTCACCGAGACCATGGAAGACGCCGAGAAACTCGCGGGCGAAGCCATGGTGCGGTACATGAACTGGGTGTGTTACTTCCGCGGCCTCAGTAACCACCGATATCCCGGAGAAGTGCTCCCCGAGACCGACAACAAGCTCGATCTCCTGAGCTATGAGTTTCTGCACCCGCGCAACATGTTGTTCGGCACTCCCGAGTACGTCGGCGAGAAGATCCAGGAGATGCAGGACAAGCTCGACCTGAAGCAGTTGCTGCTGTGGTCGAGCCTGCCCGGCGTCGAGCACGAGCACGCCATGGCCAGTATCGAGATGTTCACCGAGCAGGTCATGCCGCACTTCTCTGAGCTAGGGAGTGCTGAGCTAGAGAGTGCTGAGCTAGAGAGTGCTGAGCTAGAGAGTCCTGAACCAGAGCTACAGAGCTGAGAGGTTGATCCAATGTCGTTTGTGCTTCGCAAAGTGGTGAGCCACTCCGAAGAAGTCCATATCGAGGGTGGGAAGGCTGCAGAAACACCGCTGCTGATGTGTGCGGTTGCCGCCGTCATCACCAACCCTTGGGCGGGCGAGGGCTTCGTCGAAGACCTGCGCCCGAAGATTCTCGACATCGCCCCCAAGCTCGGCGATGTTCTGGTTCCCAAGCTTTGCGACCTTGCCGGTGGAGGCGATGAGGTCGAGGGTTACGGCAAGGCGGCCATGGTCGGCGTGAACGGCGAGGTCGAACACGGCTCGGCCATCATTCACACGCTTCGCTTCGGCAACGTCTTTCGCGATGCGGTGGGCGGTACGTCGTACCTCTCATTCACCAATACCCGCGCTGGGGCTGGGTCGACGGTGTCGATCCCGATGATGCACAAGACCGATGCCGGGTTCCGATCGCACTACCTCACCATGGAGCTCACCATCGCCGATGCTCCAGCGCCCGACGAGATCATCATCGCAATCGGCGCTTCGGTCGGTGGCCGACCCCACCACCGCATCGGGAACCGGTATAGCGACATGGAGGAAATGGGTATCACCCCACCATGAGCCAGCCGGCCGCCCTGGTTCTGGTCCATGGCGTAGGCCTCGATTGCTCGATGTGGGATCTGG
>CAZGVQ010000120.1:0-8812 GCA_964529355.1 uncultured Acidimicrobiales bacterium | reverse complement strand
CTCGATATCCCAACCCGCGAGTGGCTCGAGGCCGAGCTGGCCGCCTGCAAGAGCACCATCCTCATGGTGAGTCACGATCGGTCGTTACTCGAGCGGTCGGCCAGCAAGATCGTGGTGCTCGAAGGCTCGGGTGCCTGGGTGCACGGCGGCTCCTATGCCACGTTTCCCGAAGCGCGCGAGAAGCGCCAGAAGCTGCTGGGTGATGCGCTCAAACGCTGGAACGACGAAGAGCGGCGCCTGTTTCGCCATATGAAGATCATGAAGCAGCGGGCGGCCCAGAACTTCAAGAACGCCACCAAGGCCAATGCTGCCGAGACCCGGTGGGAACGATTTGTGGCCAAGGGCCCGCCTCCACCGCCGGTGTCGGATCAGAATATCTACGTGAACCTCCGGGGCGCCGATTCGGCTCGGCGGGTGCTCGATCTGCGGGCGGTCTCGGTAGCCGACCTCTTCTTCCCCTTCTCCGATGAGATCCACTTTGGCGAGCGGGTTGGCTTGATAGGACCAAACGGCACCGGCAAGAGCCACCTCCTGCGCGCCCTGGGCGGCGACCTCGACCCCGACGAGGGCCAGATCGTGTTGGGGCCCCGAACCTCGGTGGGTACCTTCACCCAGATCAACGACCGGCCAGACTTCCTCGGCCGGGAATCCTTCGACATCGTGCGCGAGCGGGTGAATGACGATGAGAAGTCGATGAAGTCGCTGGCCCGCTACGGGCTCGCCGAGCATGCCCGGCAGGAGTTCGAGACGCTGTCGGGCGGCCAGAAGGCTCGACTCGAAATCCTGTGTCTCGAGCTCGAGGGACACAACGTGTTGCTGCTCGATGAGCCCACCGACAACCTCGACATCGAGTCATCCGAGGCGCTCGAACGGGCGCTCGATGGATTTCAAGGCACGGTGTTGGCCGTGAGTCACGATCGCACCTTCCTCGGCCAACTCGATCGGTTCGTCATGATCGGCGACGACGGCGAGGTGTTCGCTCTGGCCGATTACGAAACCGCCCTCCAGGCGCTGGCTGACCCTGAGGCGGTGGCCTCGGTGCCCCTCGCCAAACGGTTGACCGCCGATAACTAGATGCAGTGAGTTGAGCGGTTCGGCGTAGAGTGCACGCGTGACCAGCCGGGAACTTCGCTTTGCGCTGATGTTGCTCATCACCATGGCGATGTCGACCGCATCGTTCTTCGCGATCGTGGTGGTGGCATCCGAGATCGAGGAAGAGCTTGGTATTTCCAAGTTTCAGCTGGGTCTGCTGGGTGCGGTGAACACCGGCATCGGTGGGTTCTTTGGGGTACAGGCGGGCCAGCTCTGCGACCAGCTCGGCGGTCGACGCTCGATGGCGCTGGTGCTGATCATCGCCGGGGTAACCGCCGTGTTCATGGCCGTGGTTCCGGGCTTCTGGTTGTTGCTCATCGGTATGGGCTTCGCCGGCTTCGCTCAGGGTCTGGCGAATCCATCGACCAACAAGGCCATCGCGTTGGGCATTATGGCCGATCGTCGTGGCGTGATGACCGGGCTCAAGCAGTCGGGTGTGCAGTTGTCGGTCTTTGCCACCGGTTTCTCGATGCCGGCCATCAGTGCAGCGTTCGGCTGGCGAGCGGGCTTGTGGATCACCGCTGGTATCTCCTTCGCCGCACTCCTGGGCTTGGGGGCAATCACCGAGTTGTCAGCGACGCAACCTTCTGGCGGTACCGAAGGAAACCCTGCGAGCGAGGAAGCCGCCGGCGCTCGGCTTTCCCCGTTCGTCTACCAGGTGGGTGTCTACGGCTTTTTGCTGGGCATCATCGGCGGCGGCATTGGGCGGTTTACGCCGCTGTTTGCCGAGGAAGCAGTGGGCTTCAGTCCTGCGGTGGCCGGCATCGTGTTTGGCCTTGCTGGTCTGGTGGCCATACCGGCCCGCGTCGCCTCGGGTGTGTTGCTCGATCGTGGCATCGAGCCCCGCCGGACGCTGGTGATTCTGGGCTGGGGTAGCGCCGTTGCACTGGTGCTCACCTGGCTGGCGGACCCGGGACCCAACGCAATTCTGTGGGTGGCCACCGTCCTCAGCGGTCTCACCATCGGTACGTGGAACACCTCGGCCAATCTGGCCATGGTTCGTCAGGGCGTCAACGCTGGTCGGGCTTCGGGCGTGCTGGTGGTGGGCTTCATGTTTGGCCTCACGATCTCCGGCCCCATCGTTGGCTGGTCCATCGACGAGACCGGTAGCTACACTCCGGCGATCCTCGGTAGTGCAGTCATGGCCGTGCTGGGGGTGGCCGCGGTCATCCGCCGCCTCGAGCCGGATCAGGCTTGGGAAGGTACGCCAAAAGAAGTGAAGAGAGCGTGACTCGATGGATACCCTGACCGAAATTCTCAGCGACCTTCGTGCCGAGTACGAGCGGCTCGACGGGATACTCGAGAGCTTGTCGCCCGCCGAGTGGGCGGCGGCCTCGGACGCACCGGGCTGGACGGTGTCCGATGTTGTGGTTCACCTCGCGACCAGCGAAGAGGGTGTGGCAATTACCATCGCCAACGCCGAAGACGAGTGGACCGATCGCGACGGCGCGCTCGACGATGAGATCGCCCTTGGGGTGGCCGCGAACGCCGGCCCTCCGGAGCAGGTTTTGCAACGCTGGCGGGCAGCCACCACATCGGCGCTCGACGCGCTCGGCGCTGCCGATCCGGACCAGCGGGTCCGCTGGGCCGCGGCACCTCTTCGACCGGCTTCGCTCGCCACCACCCGGCTGGCCGAACACTGGGCCCACGGACTCGACATCGCCGTGCCGTTGGGAATCGATTTTCCCGACACCGACCGCTTGCACCACATCGCCTGGCTTGGCCACCGAACCATTCCCTACGGGTGCGACCTCATCGGTGTCGAGGCTCAGCCGGTGCGTGCTGAACTCACGGCGCCAAGCGGTGCACCGTGGATCTTTGGTCCCGAGGACGCTGCAACCACGATCCGGGGTGATGCCGGAGCGTTCTGTCGAGTCGGGGCCCAAAGGCTTCGGCCTGACGAATCCGGCTTGATCGGTGAGGGGCCCTTCGCTGCTCAGGCGCTGGCCGTGCTGCGGAACTACGCCGCGTAGGTCGTGGCGACGACGCGCTAGCGGCCGTCGTGGTAGTACTTCGGCGCCCATACCGAAAGCGGGTTCTCGCCGGTCTCGGTTGGCATTCGCCACGTCGCCACCTGGGCATCGGCAAGCGCCAACGACCAGAGGCCCCGGGGCTCGTCATGGGTGTCGGTGAGGTACGCGTCGCCAAATGACTCGGGCACGTAACGCATGGTGATGTCACGGTAGATATCGCGCCAGGCATCGTCGTTGCCCACGTCATGTTCCAAACGAGCCTCGCCTCGGGCGATGAGCTTTCGCATCGATCCGCCCGACTCATCGATGGTGGCGCACACCTTGGGGTTGGCCCGAAGATGACCGAACCACTCCGACTTCGCCCGCGGGGTGAACCAGATCCGGTCGTCTCGAAACAAGAACCAGATCGGCACCACCGACGGCATCGAGTCGGTATCGACCGTACCGAGACGCAGCAGGTGCCCCGGCTCGTCGAGAAACGCGGTGACTTCTTCGAGCTTCATCTTCGGCATGGCACATGGTTACTACGCGTCGCCCGACTTCGTCGTGGTGATGATCGTGACGACTTTGCGGCGCGACCCATGTGCTAGACCTCGCAGCTATGAACGCAATGATCGAGGCGTCGAATGTCGTCAAGCACTTCGCCTCCAAGAGCGGCGTGGTGAAGGCGGTCGATGGGGTAGATATCGCCGTCGCCGAGGGTGAAGTTCTCGGCCTTCTGGGCCCCAACGGTGCCGGCAAGACGACGCTGGTGAAGATCATCGCAACGCTTCTTCGGCCCGACTCGGGTACTGCGTGTGTGGGCGGATTCGACGTGGCCGAGGTGGCCAATGTCCGTCCGCTTATTGGGCTGGCCGGCCAGTTCGCAGCGGTCGATGACCTGCTGACCGGTCGGGAAAATCTGGAGATTGTCGGTGAGCTGTATCAGCTCAGTCGCAAAGACGCTCAGGCCCGGGCCAGCGAAGTGCTCGAGCGGCTCTCGCTTGCCGATGCGGGCGATCGGCTGGTCCGCACCTACTCCGGTGGCATGCGTCGTCGGCTCGACCTCGGTGCAAGCCTGGTTGGTGATCCGACGGTGTTGATCCTCGACGAGCCAACCACCGGCCTCGACCCGCGCACGCGCCTTGAGCTTTGGGACTTCCTGCGTGAGCTCGTGGCCGGCGGAACGACGGTGTTGCTGACAACCCAGTACCTGGAGGAAGCCGATGAGTTGGCCGACCGAATTGCGGTGATCGACAGCGGCAAGATCATCGCCAAGGGCACCGCCGATGAGTTGAAGGAGCGGTTGGGCGGCGACGTGCTGTTTGCCGCCCCCGTCGATCGGTCGCAGCTGCCTGATGTGATGCGGATCGTCGGCGCTCTCGGGCCCGGCGACCCCTGGGTTGATGAACGAACGGGGGAAGTGTCAACCCCGGTGCCGGATCGGATCGAGGCGTTGTTGGCCGCCGGGCGACAGCTTGAGGACGAAGGTGTTGCTTTGCGAGACCTTGGGGTGAAGCGGCCCACACTCGACGAGGTATTTCTCGCGCTCACCGGCCACACGGCCGAGGCCGAAGCCGACGATGGCGGTGTGTCGTGATCGGTCAGCTTCTTCGTGACACCCGAACGATGACCCGCCGCAATGTTCTGCGGATGTCCCGGCGCCCCGAGGTCATCGTGTTCTCGCTCATCTCGCCGGTGATGTTCGTCTTGTTGTTCAACTACGTCTTCGGGGGGTCCCTCGACATCCCTGGCGTGAGGTATATCAACTTCCTCATCCCCGGCATCCTCGTGCAGACCGCACTCTTCGGCGGTGGCAACACTGCGGTCGGGCTGGCCGAGGACCTCGCAGGCGGTGCGATCGATCGATTCCGATCCTTGCCGATGACACCGGCTGCCGTGCTGACCGGCCGCACCCTCGCCGATGCGGGTCGATCGATCGTGACCACCACGGTCATCTTCGCGGTTGGCTTCATCCTGGGCTTTCGTGCGCCGAATGGTCTTGGCTGGTTTGTGGTCTCGTTCCTGTTGGTTCTGGCATTCACCTGGGCGATGACCTGGCCGTTTGCCTACATGGGGCTCAAGATCAAGTCGGTCGAGGGCGTGCAAGCCGCCAGCTTCATTCCGGCGTTCCCGCTCACGTTTGCCGCCTCCACCTTCGCTCCGGTGGCGAACATGCCGCCCTGGCTTCAGGTGTTCGCCGAGAACCAACCGGTCACCCAGGCGGTCGATGCGATTCGGGCGATGACCCAGGGCGGCGAGATCGCGGGGCCGCTCATGCGCACCATCTTCTGGAGTTTGGGGATTATTGCGGTCTTCGGATTCCTGGCCGTCCGCGAGTATCGCCGGGTCTGACCTTGAGCTGGATCCGACTGAAGAACATTTCGAAGTCCTACGAGCGCTCGACGATTTTTCGCGACGTCAATTTCAAGTTGAGTCCGGGCGACAAGGTGGGCCTGGTCGGCAAGAACGGCGCGGGCAAAACAACCCTGTTGCGGCTGATCCTGGGACAGGAGGACCCTGACGAGGGGACGGTCGACATCACCCAGGACGTGTCGCTCGGGTACTTCTCCCAGTTCTCCGAGCTCGACAGCGACAAGAGCATCCTCGACGAGTTGACGGCCTTGTTCCCGGAGATCGCCGAACTCGATGCACAGATGGCCGAGGTGAACGAGGGGTTCGCCAACGAGCCCGATGACGAGCAGATGGCCGACCTGCTCGAACGCCAGGCCGCCATCCTTGAGGAACAGGAACGAGCCGGTGCGTGGACCTATGAGCGCGACATCGACACGGTGCTCACCAAGCTGGGTTTCAGCGACGAGCATCGGTCGTTGCCCATCGGTCAGCTGTCGGGAGGCTGGCGAAACAGGGCGGCGTTGGCGACGGTGGTGCTTCAGGCGCCGCAGGTCCTGCTCATGGACGAACCCACCAACTATCTCGACATCGAGGGCCTTCGTTGGTTGGAAGACTGGTTTCAGAAGTTCGACGGCGCACTGGTGGTGATCTCCCACGATCGGCAGTTTCTCGACGCGGTCTGCAACCGGATCGTCGATGTCGAGAATCACCGGCTGTATGAGTACGTGGGTGGCTTTGCAGACTTTGTGCAGAAGAAGCAGATGGCCATCAAGTCGCTTGAGCGGGAGTTCGCGCATGAGGCAGAGCTCTTGGCGTTCGAGCAGGAGGCGATCTCAAACCGGAAGCAGCTGGCAAAGAACCCAAGCAAGTCGCTCCGTCGCAAGCTCGCCAACATCAAGAAGAGTGGCAAGCCGCGGCCCGTCGATCAGATCGTCACCGAGATCTACGGCGGACTCCACGTAACCGATGAGCTGTGCAAAGTGCTCGATGTCGGAAAGTCGTTTGGCAAGCAATCTCTGTTCGCGAACCTCAACTTCGAGATTCGCAAGCGGGATCGAATCGCGATTCTTGGCCCCAACGGATCGGGAAAGACCACCCTCATCAACGCTCTGGCGGGGGAGGAGTCGTTGACCTCGGGCGAGATCCGCTGGACGAAGGGCACCAATTACGTGTCGTTCAACCAGGTGGTCGACGAGCTCGACCTCGACGACACCGTGGCCCACGCTGTTGGCGCGATGCCCGACAGCCTCGCCTTCCACGCAACCAAGAAGTCGATCAACCGGTTTCTCGGGCTGTTCCAATTCTCCGAGATGGACCGGCAGAACAAGATCGGGAACCTGTCGGGTGGCGAGCGGGCACGGGTGGCGCTGGCGCAGTGTCTGCTTTCGGGAGCGGCAGTGATCATCCTCGATGAGCCCACCAACCATCTCGACATGCAAAGCACGCAGGTGATGGAGCGAGCTCTTGCCCACTTTCCCGGCGCCGTCCTGGTGGTGAGCCACGACCGCTTCTTCATCGACAAGGTCGCCAACCGAGTGCTTCGCTTTGATGGCGAAGGCAACATCGGCGAACTCGAGGCTGCGATCTAGGCAACGCGGCACTACACGCAGAACTCGCCGCTCGCCCCTCGCGAGCAGAGGAAGCGGAGGCTGGCATCCTGCACGACCCAGCCGGTTGCGACGTCAGCTGCCATGTCGAGCCGCAGTACGAATCCGGCGATCGAGTCGTCGCCGCCACCGCTGATGAGCAGGTAGCTGACCGGCGGGGTGCTCCATTGGTGAAAGAGCGGGCTTGCCTGCTGCCTCAGGTCTGGGTCGACCGCGGCCTGCAACTCGTTGAATGCATCGGCGATACGTTGCACGAGGGCGAATCCCTCTTGGGCTTGGACCCCATCGCCCAGGGCGATGATCTCGTCGACGTCCATCAATTCGTATTCTCCAAGGTCGCTTCGCTGTCGCACGTCGGTGAGTGATTCGAAGCTGGAAACGAGATCGAACATCTCCCAGCTAGCGAGATCGATGTCGCTTGGGTGAAGGCCGTCGAGGATCCGAGTACCGGTTGGGCCGGGTACGAGGCAGCTCTCAAAGAGGTAGTTGTCGCTCTCGGGGCTCTGCAGCGAGCCCGCGATAAACCATCCGCCGTCAAGGGGCTCGAACTGGGCGTCGTTGGAGCGAAGTCGGAATCCGCTCTCACTAATCGTGGAGAGATCGGTGCCTGGCTCGCCTGCTACCAGCGGAATCTCCACGCCGATGTCGCCAAAGCTGGTCCAGAGAGACTGCGAGCCGTCGTCGTTTGCCTCGACCCGGAGTCCGCCAGGCGAGCCCATGTCCTGGCCGTCGATCCGAAAGCTGGCCTCTGGGCACTCGCGGTGTATCACGACCGGAAGTTCGGCCGACCGAATCGGTTCCTCGGACTCTTCGGTGTCTGCAACACCTAGGTCGTCGGTAGCTTCCGCCTCTGTGCTTGGCTGCGTGGTCGTCGTGCTTGCGACCGATACCGCCCCGAATTCTCGATCGACGCCGCACGACGCACCCAGGAGCAGCATGGTGAAAGCGACCGTGGCAGCCCTGACGAAAGATTGTTTCCCAAAAGACATGATTTCCCCGCAAGTGGTTGGTTGGTTCAACCAACGATGAAGGAATGGATCAGGTGTCTCAATGGTGTCCGTACCTGAATCGCCTGGAGATGCTGTGCCCCCAGGGCAGGGGTGTAGGCACCACCATTGCGTCAGCCCCTAGGCGGTCAGCCAGAGCAGGACTGCCTTTACCCTTCGGTGAATATCGGGCTCTTCGCTGAGGCCGAGTTTCGAGAAGATCGAGTTGATGTGTTTCGCGACGGCCTTCTCGCTGATCACCAGTTCTTCGGCGATGGCCGAGTTGTTCATACCCTCGGCGATGTGGGCGAGTACTTCTGACTCGCGAGCGGTGAGTCTGTCGGCCGCGGAGGGACGCGCGTTACGGGAAGAGACGAGAACGTCAACGATGGCCGAATCGACGGCCGACTCGCCGGCGGCGACCGAACGAACCGCACGCGTGAATTCTGCGACATCGCCGATGCGGTTCTTCAGAAGGTATCCGAGGCCCGCCGAACCGTCGGCGAAGAGCTCGGTCACAAACTCGGGTTCGGAGAACTGCGAGAGGACGACGATCCCCATCTCCGGGTAGTCCTTACGAAATCGGAGGGCTGCCGCGACACCCTCGTTGGTATGGGTCGGCGGCATTCGAATGTCGGTGACCACCGCGTCGGGCCGCAGCTCGTCGACCGCTGCCTCCAAGCTGGGTCGATCTTCGCACTCGGCCACTAATTCGAAGTCGTCGACCGTGTTGACCAGCGCAGCAACGCCTTGACGCATAAGAAGGTTGTCATCCGCGATGACCAACCTCACCCGCGATTCTGTTGATTCCCGCACAACG